>PXEJ01000230.1 GCA_003566215.1 Cyanobacteria bacterium T3Sed10_376R1m
AGGGCAGGAGTTCGTAACAATGGATGTTGTGCGTTGGGAATACCTTCAATCCAACCGTAATCTAAGCAAGTAGCCTTTGCGTCTTCTGCATTTTGTACTAATTCTTTTATAATCGGAAAGCCTAGTTTGTAACTGTTTAAAAGATTTTCTCTGAGATATTCAATATCGCCAAGGGGATGATGTTGTGCCATTAAAAATTTATTGTCTGAGTTTAGGACTGGTTATAGTTAATTTTATTTCCAAGTTTTAATCATTATATTTATAGTATCCCTATATTGATTAGATAATTCAATGATCAATGCGAATGAGGATAATAAAAATATACTGAGGTAAGTCTGCCACCAAGCATATTAGCTAAAATTTTAGTAGTTCAGTTTTTGCTAATTCTCTCGACATTTAAAGTTCAATATAAGAGGTAAATATCTTCTCCCATCTTTTTTACTTTTTCAATTAATTCAGGAGGATTAATTACCTTAACTTGTCCTCCAAAACCAATAATCCATCGTAATAAATCAATATCATCTAATGACCATAATGGTAACTTTACTTCAAAACGATTAGGAAAATTATTATCACCTGTTTTTTTAAGATTAAAAGGTGCTCTTGTCTCATTACTTTTATGAAGACGAGGTGACATTCTCATCTGTTTAATAGAAAAGCGATTAGTACCTTCACTAATAAACTTAAAAATATAATCATTAAACCATAATTCTATAGTTGTTTCAGCCGTACTTCTTTGTTTTTTGTCGAGATATTCCCTTTGCCATTTAACATTATTACCGAGAAAAATTCCCCCACTAGCTTGATATAGTTGTTGTAGTTTATTTAGAGCATTTACCTGTTGTTTTATTACCCTTGATTTATGTTTTTTGTTGCCTAAAAATAGCCTGTCTAATCTTTCAAATCTAAATAAACCTTTATTTACTCCATCGACACATTCATAACCTAAATACCAGCCAATGTTATGAAAAACTATTTGCAACGGGTAAGCTAAAAAATAACTTTGCTTATTTTGAATAATATCCTCAGAGTTATTTTGATTAAATTCAGCACTACCCAAACAGCGATTTAATTCTAATAATTCTCCAGAAGAAATTGCATTTTCAACTTCGTCAATTTTCCTAGCTAAAGAAGAATTAGGTAAATTGTTTAAATCAACAATATTTTTATTATAAATTGCCCTGACGGGGTAACTTTCAGGATGAGCAATTCTAGCATCTCCTAGACGATTTTTAAAAGTATCATAGACCGATAAGGCAACAGGATCTGATAAACTATTAGCTTGGGCTTCTAACAAATGAAATACTTTAATTAACTCAGTTTCAGATAAAATTCCTGTGCCGATAAAATAACCTTTTTTCACAGTAAAATCTGGCAATATACCAAAGGGTTTTAATACTTTCTCTATATCTTTACGAATACTATCACCGCAATTAATATTAATTACTTTTTCCTGTTGCATGGCTTGAACTAAACTTTGCAAACATCCATTTTGTTTGTTCCAAATTAAAGGATGATGGATAATAAAATGAATAGTTGTTATAAGTCTAGTAAATGGTTCAATATCTGAGTAAGGATGAGTTACTAAACAGTCAATATTTACTATTTCAATATCTGGTAATGGTTCATAATTTTTTTGATTAATAATGCCCATTGTTTCTAGCCAGATTAAGTCTTCTTTAATGGCTTCTGGTTGAGCATAAATTTTGTCATAATATTTAATTAAAAAGCCACAGATTTCGTCTATTTCACAGTCAAATTGAATCTCATCTCCAAAGATTTCTTTGATTAATTCAGGATTAGATTCTGAAAGGTTGCCAAAATTGGGATATTTAATTATGAGGCTGAGGAGGTGGAAAAGACGGTCAAAGTCTACTAATCTTGAGTAAGGATGAAATTGTACTTTACTATTGGCGGTGCGATTAGTGCGATTAACTTGAACTCGATTTAATTTTGAGAGTTTATCATTAAACTCATTTACATCTAATTTATCCTCTTTAAAAGGTATGTCATAAACAGCTAAAAAACCCTCCGCAGAAAGGGGAGGAAAATTTCTTAGGGATTGATATAAATTACTTATAACATCATCTGGTACTTGGCGTTCTCGCTTTTGATTCCATTCTAAACAAACATTTAAAGGAGTTTTTAAATACCAACCAATCCAGTTAACATTTTCATATTTTGCCAACCTTTTCAACAAAGAAATTCGCCACCATCTTTTAGCATTAGTGGCATCATAAATAATTGGTTTTCCTAATTGAATAAAATAGTCAATTTGTTTAAATATTTCTGCTTCAATTAACTGCCAATCTCCTTGTATATTTTCATCTCCAAAAAGTTGTTCTCGAATTTTATCGGTAGAGACTATTTGATAATTAGAGTTTTGGTTAATAATGTAATTGGCAAGAGTTGATTTTCCGCTACTAGGGCAACCTATAAAAATGTGAGAAATCATTTTAAATGTTTATTTCTAATTACTTTCTTTGGAATTTTCTTGATTGTCAATTCTATTTGAATCAAATAGTTCGCTACTATCGCCTATTTCTTTTGGAGTAGTTTCAGGAATATCTGAGAAGAGTTCCATCGGAAAAATAGTTGTTTTTTTTATAGGAGGAATATCAAAAGTATTTGGATAATCGTTTTTCAATTGTGCATTTAAGTCTTCTTTATTTTCATTTTGTTTTCCATATTCTAAATTATTTTTAGGTTGTATTGGTTTATTAATTTTTTCTGGTGATTCTTTTTGACTATTTATAATGTTTTTACTTAAATAGACGCAAACATCATTGATAAAAGTGTTTAGGAGTGTATTGATTTCTTCATAATTTTGTTCATTATAAAAATCTTCAACTGTCTTTTGATTAGATTTTTGAGAAAAATTATCTTCTTCAACTGTTGAATTACTCTCTAAAAAATTCTGAACTTTGTACTTATCTTTTGCAACCAGTTTTGATTGAATTTCAATATTACTATTTTCGTTGATTTTAGCTATTTCATCCAATAAGGTATTAATACAACTTTTTTCGGAAATAGTTACGTAAATCATATCGTTTTTTTTATTAATATCATATCGGGCTTTATTAAAACTAATTTGTTCTAGATCCTTGATTAATTCTTCTGTGGTAATTACTTGTTTGTTTATGTTTGTAATTAGCATTGTTTGTTCAAATTGAGCGTTAATATTTCTTCTGTTTTCTTTATATAATTTAGTACTTTTTAGAAAGTTGATACTATCTTCTTCTGAGTTTAAGTCTTCTAACTCAAAATAAATTTTTTGTGAAATATATGGTTTGTTATTTTTATCATGAGCGTTCCATAAATCAATATCAAAAGAAATAGGATTATAACTATTATCTTTCAATAATTTGATTAGATCTTTTACCACTTGATTAATATCACTTGACGCTGGCATTAAAAAACTAGGATAATAAATAGAAAATGTCATAATTAAAATAAAATTTAGATAATAATTATTTATTTTTTATACGCTGTTGTATATTAGGATAATCTGAATCAGCATGGCTGATAATATTTCTTAGTTTTATAATATTATCAAAAACTTCTTTAAGTGTTTCTTTATTTTGACATTCTAAAAACTGAAGGCAAAATACAACTTTGTTTATTAAATGTGGTGCTTTGTTGCCATTAATTTGTTCAATTCTGTCATAATCTCCTCTATCTATTTGTATTTCTTTCCTTTCCTCTAATTCTTCTAAAAAGTCACCTACGATTAACTCTATTTGCAATACAGAAAACCGGCAATATTCCAAAAAATCATTTTTTACTCTAGCCCGAATCATCATACGATAATAAAAAATTAGCTGTTCTTTTAAATCGGAATTTTTCTTAATATAATCTAGTGATAAATAATTAAGTTTTTCCATATGACCATTAACTCGTTGGTAATCTTCAAAATGGAATACCTTAATATAATTTTCGAGCTTTTTAGTTTTTTCTTCTAATTGCTGTATTTTTCGAGTTAATTCGTTGTCCATAATATAAAAAACTTAAATATTTTTAGGAAAGTTAAGATTAAGTAATTGCTTATACTCATTAATATATTTTTGATAAATAAGATCATCCTTGCCCTTAACCATACCAATAAACTCTACCTTACCCTTTAATACATCCTGAAAACGAGGGATTTGTTTCCCCGAAAATCTCGCCTTGTGATTATATTTTTCTTCAAACTCCTTCTGTGCCGCTTCCAAACCAAACTTAGCCCAAGCATGAAGCATTGCCCTTACTTGACGTACATAACGTCTATCCACATTAGGAAACTGATTAGTAGTTAAACCCGTTACCTCTTGATGATTACCCTTCGTTTGTAAACGGGTTTTCTTTTCATTGACATTAAACCCATTTTCTCTAATGATACCTGAGAGCAGATCACCTAGTACCACTTTTTCAGCCTCACCCTCATTCACAACATAAGCCAAATCTGCCGAGAAATTTTTGAGAGTAGTAGAAAAAGTTATATCATCAGCATAACGAGTATAAGTCGCCTTACAATCCTTTGCTAAACGTTGTAACTGACTATCCATTTTCCCACAAATCATATTAGTAACAATGGGAGAAGTCGGCGCACCTTGAGGTAACTCATTATTTTGGCAACAAATTTGAGCTAATATTGTTGCAACATCAGGGGGTAAATGATAAGGAATTGCCATAAACATCCCCCTAACTCGCCCAAAATTGACAGAGGGAAAAAAATTCTCTAAATCTAAATTCAAAACATAACGTTTTTTTACATGGGCTTTAGCATTGGTGACAATATTCTTATCCTGCACAAAACCATGCACCGAAGGCTTAACCTGATAAACTGCTTGTAAAACCTGATTAAGTTTTTGTTGAATGATTTTTAATGCCGTAATGGGGGTTGATATTTGTCTTTGCCCCCCAGATTTTTTCGGAATAGTAAAAGTTTTATAACGTCTTTGAGAGTCAACCAAGTAAAGATGATAAACTAACCGTTTATAAGGAATATTTAGTAGTTTAGCCACATCTAAAGGGGTTTTTAACTGATAAAAGTCATTTTTTAACTCCTCAGGTGAGCGATTTAATAATAATAGGCTCTTCTTATCCCATGGGGGTGAAATTAGTTGCCCTTGAGGAAAATTAATTGTCATATTTGCCCCTTAATTAATAAAAAGAAAAAATCACTTGGGGATGTATTCTACCTTACTCATATATATAAAATATATGAATTTACAATGAAACTACACTGTAATAAAGCTAACCTTGGAATACACCATCGCAGTATCAACAATGGAAATCAATAACTTATCCCGCAAGTGATTTATTCAATTATGACCTGTTTTTTGGTCACATTACTACTCTACCCCATTTTGTTGCGACAACCATTCGTTGGATGCTAATGACGAAATTTTTGTTTTTTTCAAAACTCTCAGCATCAAATAAAAGATAATAGTAGGAATTTAATACTGACAAATCTATTTTCGACGTTAGCATTAGACTCTGCTTTTTTTGTAGAAAAATCATTAGAATTAATGAAAGCTCTAAAAAATAGAGAAAGAGCGACTATCATCGTCTTCTTTATTCTTGTTTATCCATCGGAGGAAGTTTTTTGATTAATTCTTGTGTTTCTCAACTTAGATCTAATTTTAAAGCTCATATTCTGAATAATACCGTCGAACAATTTCTCCCCCCGTTGAATTTTACTTCTGTTCAGAAGTTTCCCAAGAGTCCCGAGGATATTCATCGTCTTCCCAAACACTCCGATACTCTCATTCGCTATTTCTATCTTTTTCAGTGCTCGATGATTTTTGCAGAGAATAACTATAACCCTAATAGAATTGTCAATAATCGACCTTTTCACGCTAAAGTGCCTCACCCTAGACGAGAGGAAGTGATTCATGAACCATCTCTCCTCGTTATTAGTGATGCTAATAAATGTAATCTATTCTTGTGCATTGTCGCATGGCTTACTATCGATGACTTTCGTTGGCATAAAATTTATCCATCAGTGCCAGAAGATCTCAGTTATGGTTTAGTCTTGCAATATCCTGATTACATTCTTTCTTGTGTAGAATTCGTCTATCATCGTAAAAAACTTTATGGGATGGATATTTTGCCCCCAATTGTTGAAAATTGTGAACAATTCGTTAAAAGTAACTACAGTTTTTAATTAATCAGACCTTCATTGGTTCTCGAAATAGCTACCCAACAGGGTAGTTAGTTACTTTACGTTAGATAGGTTTGCAGTTCACTTTAAAACAAAGGCACTAACTAAACAAACTTTATTTGTTGGGAGAGCTATTCGTGTTTATATAGCCATTTTTATCAGAAAACCGTTCAAAAAATATATATTTAACCTCAATTCGAGTTAAAGCTATATTATTGTTATTTGTACGAAGCTCCAGAGTTTTTAGCTTAGAAAAAAATAATATTTTCAGCTTATCCCGAACTTAGGTTAGTTACAAAAGAATTTTTGAAGAAACGAATAAAAAACTGCATAAAACAAAAAAGCTCTCCTGATAGTTAACTAACAACAAAAATAGAGGTTAAGTAATTGGTAAATCTTAATGTCGTTGCACAGTTAACTCATTCTTCGGTAGTTATCGTCAGAAGGCAACCCAGAAGGGAATGTTTAAATCAATAGTTGATGGGAAAAAGTACCTAGCTAGTAGTTGAAGTTTAGTTAGTTATTTAATAGACGGCAATTTAATCAATATTTCAGTATTATTCTAACAATAGGTATGACCATATTTCCTCTTCCTCGTCGCTCAAATCTTGGTGCAAAATTTTCCCAATTTATTTACATAGAAGAAAAGCAAGATAACGTAGTTCTCCGTTGGAAAAGTGACTTCAAGTTGACGAAAAACTTTTACCAACAGACTATAAACTTAAAAACCTTAGACGAAAATCAATGTTTTATTTACTGGTTAAAAAGAATAGAAACTGATACCCTAGCAAAGCAACATCTCACAGCTTATCTTGAATCTATTTCCTACTGGGCAATTAGAGAATTTTTCGAGGAAAAGACCATTAGTCTTCATAATCTATCCTCCTCAGAAAAGTACCTAAAAGCCTTCACTATTCTTAGGGATGCCACCACTAATGCCAAAAAACTATTTAAAGAATTTAGTAAATTCAACCCTCAACTCTCCCATATAAAAACCTATAGTAAGAGATGGCTAAAGAATGTAATTCGTGACGGGCTTTATAAAGAATTTGGTATTAGTAAATATAGCCAATGGGGACAGTTAAAAAATACCACAAAAACTAACCTCAAAGTATCATTAGAACATCAAGGTTATCCAGAAGAATTAATCACAAGTCATTTATTGCTTTGGGAATGCTTTAAAAAAGTTTATTCCGATAATGCAAATGCTTATAAAGGTACTAAACTTACCCCCCCTAATCAGCAACAAATAGAAAAAATCATCCTTATTTATGAAGCTACCTTGAAAAGTTACCCTAAATTATTAAAACAGCAATATTATCAAAATATTTCCCCGCAATTGTTTATGCAAATAATGAATAATTGTCATCGAGCATTATCAGAGCAAGAAAAATTAAAACGTCCTTCTGCTTATGCTTATAACTCTACCATTACCTCCCAAGAGAATGATAGCGAACTATTATCTTTTTTCGATTCAGAGCTTTACCAAAAGTATAAAGAAGAGCAAAAAATAAATGAAAAAGAACCAGAAACTCTATTTGACCTATTCGATAAATCAGAAATAAATGAGGTTTTGTGGAACGTTGTTAAAGGGTTAAAAAAGAATGACCAAGATAGTGCTAAATTGCTTGATTTTAACTATGGTTTGGGATTAAATCAAAGCACCATCGCCGAATTACTCCATCGTAAACAATTTCAAATATCGAGGCAAAAAGGCAGAATTACAGCCAAACTACTCAAATCGTTCGTCCTAGAAATCAAGCAGAGATTAGCAAATAAACAGGAGATAAGCGATGAATTAAAAGATAAAGTTAAACAACTTAGTTCCCCTGAACTAGACTCGGTAAAGACATTTATCGAAGATTGGTTAACTCACTATTATCAAAAGCCTATTTATCTGGAATTAGAGAATTTATTTAGTAAGTTAAATAACCAGAGTAAACAATTGATAAAACTAAGATATGGAGGTGATTACCATTTAGTTAATGAAAAGCAAGTGGGATTGGAAATAAATGAGTTAGCCACTCGCTTTAACTTATCCTCAGAGGAAGTCAATACTAAACTAACCAACATTAAAAACTTTCTCACATCCAGCCTAATTAACCATCTAAACCATCAAAATAATATTAAATTAGACCATGGTAATAAGCAAATAAATAGTTTGATAGAAAGGTGGCTATACCAAGCCCCATACGACCGATTAACATTATCAACTTAGACTTAAAATGATACTAGGGATAACTCCTTAGTATCAACAAAATTAGCATTTTACCTATGATATTATCCCCATTGAAAACCATCAAAATAATAAGTCCTTTTCTCTCCCTCACGGAGAGGTTATTTTAGGGCGAAGTACATATCATGCACAACAAACATTGAAGTATTTTATATTATGCAAAATATTAACAAAATAGAAACATTAATCGACTTATATCCAAACCAATTATGGTTAGAGTTTTCCGAGGAAGAAAAGCAAAAATATTGGCAACGAACAGCAGAACATTCCTATGATTTAGCTCGTTTTAGAAGTTACTTGAATGATTTATCAGCCCATACTATGCTCCGTTGGTTGGAGGAGGAAGAATTAGAACAAAAGCCAATTATTCATCCATCTACCCTATTTAAACTCAATAGTATTTGGGAATTTGTTAACGGTACAACTATTATGATTGGTACCACTAAAATCGTATTGATTCCCACCGATGATTACAATTCAGATGATTTTATTGTTCCTGCTGAATGGGTTGATATTGTGGGTTGGGATGCTGATTACTATTTATCCGTTGAGGTTAATTTGAGAGATAATTGGCTGAGAGTTCGGGGTTATACTACCCATGAACAGATTAGAAATATTGGTAAAATGGATATTTGGCATAGAAACTATATTTTATCTCAAGATGATTTGATAGAGGATTTAAACATAATGTGGGTGGCGAGGGAATTATCCATCTCCGAAAAACTACCAGTATTCAAAGTATCTTCTTGTCTTACCGAGCGTCTTTCCCTTACTTTAATCAATCAATTAGCTACCAAATATAGTTATTTTCTTCGATTTATAACCTTATTTGCCGACTGGGCTGTTTTCATTGCCCATGATGATTCAAGGCAATTGTTATATCAGTCTCTTGTTACTTCAGCCCAAGATAGTGTACCCCATAAACCAGAAACTAGATGCTAGATTTAATTATTTGCGGTGTGCCTGAAGTAAATGACTACATTGATAATGTGGATGGGATAATCTCAATCATGAATCCTGCATGGCGTATTTATGCCCCCCAATCCATTGACCAGAAAAAGGAAGAAAATCGTCATAATGTTTTGGAATTAGAGTTTGATGATGTGTGGGCGGAAAATGTCGAACTAGGACAGGAATTAATTAGTAAAGATATACTATATGAGGTATTGGATTTTGCTGATAGTTTCCGTGATAAGTATGGGGAGGATGGTACTTTATTAATTCACTGTCATGAAGGGATTAGTCGCTCTAGTGCCGTCGCTCTAACCATTCTTACCTACTTAACTGATGATGTTTCCGAAGCCATTGAGATAGTTAATGATGTGCGTCCCCAAGCCATGCCCAATATCGAAGTAATTCGTGTGGCGGATGACATTTTGAAACTAGAGGGAGAGTTTATCCAACAGGTTGTAAACTTTTTTTATTTTTAGTCGGTTAAACTTGCATATTTTTTAAAATCATAACTGATATATATGTATACAGCATTATTTTGGTTTCCTCGAAAAAAAGTTTAATTATGAACTTTAAAGATTTATCTAAAAAGAATCTTAATTTGTTTCATTATTAAGCAGAAAATTCAATTGTCCAATGTTTTTATCTATGTAATTTTTAGCCATCAATTTTTATGCTTTTTTATCATTTGGATTATCTTGATGACCATAATTTATGTCCTACCCAGACTCTTGGAGAGTTTCATATAATTGCCAAAACCACAGAACAACTAGCAGAAGTTAGATCTTTTTTTAATATGGAGGAGCTATCTAAAGAGGGTTATTACCCAGATATTTTCATTCCTAACCCATACGAAATGCTTGACGTTTATGATAGTCGATGGGGATATGTTAATCATTTGGTTATATCAACCCTTGAGCATCGGTCTGTTGTTACTAAAATTTTAGAATTTTTAGAAATTAAAAAAATTGTTTTAGATGATCAGGAAAGAAATCAAATTGGTTATATTGAGACAGATAAAAACGAAATAGTTATTTACCTTTATGAAGATATATTCAATCAATATAAAACGGTCAATGATGTTCTTAAATGTCTTAAAAGTGATTTGTTTAGTTATGAAGAAAAATATACTTGTTTAGATTCTCGTTATGGTATCAAAACACAAACTATTATTCGACCGAATTCTTGTAAGAGTAAGGAGTTAATTGAAATGATACTTGAACAAAATAGTTGGTCAAAATTACCTTTAAAAAGCTGTGTAACAGTAAGTGCTAATAATAAGTCCAAT
>PXEJ01000177.1 GCA_003566215.1 Cyanobacteria bacterium T3Sed10_376R1m
AAGAGTGCTATCAATCTCATCAAGAATCTTTCTGGCTTGATTTTGTAACTTTTCCAACGAACCATCAAAACACTGGAGAATTTCGGTATCAGGTTTCAACATTTCTAACCAGCGAGTATGTCCTTGAAGTCTGAATTTATTTTTATTTTGTATTGTAAACCAAGACTCATAAACATACTCAATCATCTTGTGTACAGAGGCATAAAAACGACATGGTTGCCCTTGAAAAGGTTTATCCTCCTTTAGTTCAGCAATTTGTTGAGCAAGAAAATTTTTGGGCAGTTTTCCCTTTTCTTTCCACACGGAAAAATCAGGATGTTCTGCTATTCTCATGAAGATTTCATTGATTAAAGGAGTGTTTTTCTGACTCATCAACATCCAAAGAAATTGACGGGTATCAGCAGAAGCAACCAAACGACATTGAATAGTAATTAGACTCATAGTATTAACAATACTGTTTAATAAAACATATTTGTATAATAACAAATCATTTTATAATTGTTGCTATGAAACAGGAAGCATTTTTTAGTAGCAAAGATATATCAAGGATTACGGGCTGTTCTCTCCGACAATTGCAATATTGGAGAGACAAGGAGGTTGTTGTGCCTTTTATTGGTGCTTCGGGTACGGGAAAGACAATCTACTATTCTTCTGTGGAGTTAGTAGAGGTATCGGTAATGGTATATCTCCTATCTGTGGGTTTAAATCTGGAGATGGTACAAAAAGTCCTCGGTGATTTGAGGACAAAAGAGCCTGACTTTACCAATATCGGCTTTAAAAAACGTTTTATGGTTGTTGCTAGTGATGGTACTGTTAATTTATTGCCTTATGAGCGGGAAGGGGCGATCGCACTTCTGGAAGAGGGCAGAGGGATTATTCCCCTATGGATTGATCAGATTCAATCGAATTTGATGAGTAGTTGGATTGGATCATGATCAAGCTAAATTTGGAAAAGAAGATTAATGGCTCTATGGTTCGTCTTATTGCCACCATTTATTTTCTGTTCCATCAATGACACGATAATCAATACCGATCGCCCTAAAATGTTTCTCTGCACACCTTATTTTGAGAGCCTCTTGAGCGTACTGTAAATTTTCAATATCCGTTGTACCTTTGGTTTCCCTCACTAACTGTAGGGTATGTTTTCCCTTTTCATCTCGACAGATAATACCCCAGTCGGGATTATAGTTGCCCAGAATTTTAGGTAATCTAATTTTGAATTTGGGAGGAAATTTGAAGTAGAGGAATACCTGTTCTTTCTGATCTCGTAAACGATTACTAACGAATCTATCTTCTACATCTGAGTCTTTTTGGACTTTATCGTATAATCCGTTTTCCCCCGCTTCAATGATTTCTCGTTGGGGGAAAGTCGTTATCTCTGGAAACACCTCTTCCACATCATAGTCGGTGACGCTTTCATCAATAGAAAACTCGATCTGATCAATAATATGCTGTCTAACAGTGCTTTTAATAGTGTTGATAAAAATGCTAGTAAATCCCTCTGGGTTGTGGAAAACCTTTTGTTTCACATCTTCCTTGATACCCATAAAAATCAGATTAAGGGTTTTGCGAGTGAGATAAGTTTGTTGGGAAGCTCGATGAATTAAATTAAACACAGGATAACTATCATCAATGGTTTCAATAGTCTCAGAATCTTGTACCTGCCCTTTTTCGCTAGTAAAAATCAGGGGTTGATATAAATCGATTTCCGTTTGAGCTTTGTCTTGAAAACAGATCAAAGAGTCTTCACCGTTATCAACAACCTCGGCAATCTTCTTAAATTCCCGCAAAGGAGGATGTTTTTGGATGATTTGATTCCAGCGAGTGTTTTTCCTGCTATTCTTCTGAACGGTAATGGTTTCATCAACAATAGTATTTTGATCCTCAAATACTTTACCTTCAGTATCGGATGAAGTAGAACGTATGATGATATGAAGTTCAGCTTCCTCATCGTTGACAAATTTAAGGGAAATCCGATATTCAGTGATGACGAATTTTCCTCTACTTAGAATGATTTTGGGTTCTGGATATTGATTGGAGTCCAGTTTTTGGATACAATCCGCCACTAACCCATCAGTATCAATGTTGAAATGATAGTTAGTTTTTTGACAAAGTTTTTCCCAGAAAGATTGAAACTCTTGACTCTTAAAGAGGTGATTTCGGCGTTTTGCTTCACTTCTTTTGGGGGTAGTTGGTTTAGGCGGTGCATCTTCTCCTGCTTCAACATATTCTCTTTGTAGGGTTTCTGCGTACTGCTCATAGCTTTCGTTGGCGATGACAGTTAAAATGTTGATATTTTCGTCTTGAATGCGATCGCCCTGCTGATTGACACATAACCTTAAACCCCTACCAATTTCCTGCCGTTTCTTAATTTCTGAGCGTGTCTGATTGAGGGTACAAATTTGGAAGACATTGGGGTTATCCCACCCTTCTTTGAGGGCAGAATGGGCAAAAATAAAGGATACTGACTCACTGAAAGAAAGTAATCGCTCTTTATCCTTCATAATCAGGTTAAAAGCCTCTTTTTGTGCCTGTACTTCCGCTTTTTTCAACTTCTTATTATCATCTAAGTCGATCGCCTCTTCGACTCCCCCTTGACTCTTACTCTTAGCAAAATAACCCTCTCTCACATCCTGTGCAGAAAACTTTTCAAAATGAACGGAAATCTTTTTAAGTCGCTCAAACTCCTCATCAAAGATAGTTTTGATTAAACCTTTATCTGAAATATAATTAGCCACCCGATCAATAAAAAATAGAGATAAAACCTTAATCCCCAAAGGAAATAACTTAGTTTGCTTCTCGATATGTTCTTTGATCGTTTCCCGAATCTGATAACGGAAAATTTCGGGACTAGAAGGGTCTAAATCCTCTTTTAGCCTCAAGATTAGACCATTATCAAACTCAATAAATTCACTATTCTTGGCGACATTGATTTCAGTGACAATAAATCCATGCTGATACTCCTCTCGCTTGGTTTTCAGAAACAAATTATCACCTTGTTTCAGATCGATCATCATCTCCTTCGCAGTACCATTTTCATCAACAAGAGTCTTCACTTTCGCTGTAATGGGATTACGACTAACGGACTCCAAAATTAAAACAGGCTTATTACGATTTTCCGCTTCCTCTACCCCAATTACCTCAATTTTCTTCACGAGGTTTTGTTGATAAGCATCCACAGGGGTTAAACGATAAACTAGATTAGGTTTAATGCGGTGGGTGGCGCTATAACGCAACGTAAACAGAGGATTTAGGGTACGGATAGCCTCCTTTGCCTTCTCCGTGCTATCGATGCTCTGAGGCTCATCTAGGATTAAAATGGGCTTAGTTTGTTGAATATACTGATAGGGGAACAGTTCCCCCGAAAGTTTCTCACTTGGTTTGTAAAGGTTGTTATTGAGTTTATTAAACGAGTCGTTAGTCATCACCATTATCTCAACAAAGTTAGAGGTGGCAAAGTTTTTCACTCGATTAATTTGCGAACTGTCGTAGGCGGTTAAATTCACAACGGGATTATCGTACAGAGAGGCAAAGTGCTTATACATTATCTGAAAGGATTTTCTTACCCCTTCATAGATGGCGGTACTAGGCACAATGATGATAAACTTCCGAAAACCATATCTTTTTGATAACTCATAGATAGTGCGTAGATAAACGTAGGTTTTGCCCGTACCCGTTTCCATCTCCACCGTGAAACTGGGCGATCGCCACGAGTCGTAACTAATACCCTCTAGCATCATCCCCTCATCGACCTCTAAAGAGCGACTTTCTTCAAGGTTGTTTTCCTCTTGAATGGCGATCAAATTCTCAAACAGTAACTCATCATAAATTACCTCGTCAGGGGGCAAATTAGGCACGATCTCCTCATCCAATGTTTTGGAGGTGAATGTGTCTGAAAACTTTGTTTGGAGATATTCACCAATCCCATAACTATTTTGATAATCCTCAAGGTTGGGTAAATCCTGAAAAAGTTTAATCACACTCTCAATGGCTTGTAGTTGAAAGTCTTGATTGGGATCAAATTTAAAGGTTAATTTCATAGGTTGTTAGGGGTTTGGGAGATGGGAAGGTGGGGTGATGATGGGGAGGTAGATAGATTAGATGGTTTTGACTTTGCAACCGTCTTCCAACATCACTTTCTGTTGATCTGTGAGGGCATTATCAAGACAAATAAAGCGATCTTCGTCCTCAAGAAGTCTTACTTGTTGGATGGTGTCAATGGTTAACGCTTCATCTAGGCAGATAAATAATTGGTGTCCGATGTCGGGGTGTGAGATACAAGTAACTTGATTCGTGGTAAAGTCTGAGGCTTGATTTACCACGCTATCAAAAGGGAAACCTTCCATTATTTGAATTTCCGCAATGACTTTTTCTGGTGTCCATCCTTCCCTGAATGGCTGTTCAAATTCCTTGAATTGGATTCCCAACTGTTGCGTATCATTACCCTGATAGTCTTGCCACAGTTTGAGGTTCGATTGATCTAGTTTATAAACCTTAAAGCCTAAGTCGGGTTTAGCAGTTATTCCTTCTATTTGTCCTGATAATTCCTCTTCAATCTTTTTGATTGCCCTACGGATTCTTTCTTTACCAATTTCGGCGATCGTTTTGTAACCTGCTTTATAGGCTTCAGTTTTTTCGTCTGTTTCCTCTGGTATCTGCACACAGATAAATTTTCTGTCTCCTCCATCTTCTTTGTTCAATTCCATCACTGCTTGAGCGGTTGTACATGAACCTGCAAAAAAATCCAAAATAATATCATCCTTGGTCGCAATCATCTCTAAAAATTTGATAATAAACTTTGTGGGTTTTGGAAAAGAAAATATTTGAGCATTACCAAACATTTCTAAAATTTCATTAGTGCCATGTTGGGTATAAATATCTTCTATTAAAGAAAAAGCCTTAGTAGTTCTTTGATTTCCTTCTGAATCTTTAAGATATTGCTTTGTATGAACGCTATATAGATCTTTTTTATTTTTAATAAACTCAAGCTCTCCTTTTTCAAGAGCTTTAAAAGTTCTTTCTTTAGACCACAACCATTGTCTTATTGGAAAAATTTCTTTTCCATCGGGACTAGGAATTGGATAAACTAAATTATTTCTTTCACCCATGCTTTTTGTTGCTTCTAAAGGATGAGTACGATAGGGACCACGGATAGGATAATTATCATCTTGAAACTTGTAATATTTTTTGATCGCTTCTTCTGTCAAAGGAATAAATATATTTTCCAAACAATCTTTTGCATTGGCATAAAACAAAGTGTACTCATGTAACGTAACTAAATATTTTTCTTTTGCGCCTCCTCCATATCTTTTTTTCCACACTATACAGTCAATAAAATTTTCTTCTCCAAAAATTTCATTACATAAAGCCCTTAGATTATGTACTTCGTTATCATCAATGGAGATAAAAATTACTCCATCTTCGGTTAAAAGATTCTTTGCCAATCGCAGACGGGGATACATCATACTGAGCCAATTGGCGTGAAAACGTCCGCTAGACTTAGGATTACTCGTTAACAATTTCCCTTTATCGTCTGCCTGTGCTGTTTTCTGGAGGTAGTCTGTTCTGTCGTCTTTAAAATCATCGGGATAAATGAAGTCATTGCCCGTATTGTAAGGAGGATCAATGTAAATCATCTTAACTCTACCTGCATAGCTTTTCTGTAGCAGTTTCAATACTTCTAAATTATCACCCTCAATGAAAACATTACCCGTTTCATCTTCATTGATACCCTCACCCTTCATGGGGATTAAAGTACCTTGACTTGGTTTAGTAGCGATTTTTCGAGCCTGTCGTTTTCCTGCCCAATTTAAGCCAAAATGTTCTACGGAATCGTCATCTTCCCCCAATCCTAAAACTTCTTTTAACGTCTCTAGATCAATGATCCCATCTTTTACAATTTCAGGGAATAAAGACTTTAACTGCTGAAGACGAGCTTCTTCTGGGTTTTGATCAGGGTTGAGCTTTTCAACGGACATAGGCTAAAAGTGTTTAGGAATAAGCCCATTGTCGAATTATCAGGATCACTTGTCAAGATCAAGAATTGTCTTTCTGAGCTTGTTGAAGAATCTGTAAATGTTGTCACAGTGAAGAAGATAGATTTTGTTGTATATACTTGTCAAAGTATGGTAATGTTACCTGTTACTAACTTATAAAATTATTTTTTTACACATTTTTTTTAAGTATGAAAGTTAATCAAATTTTGTTTCAAGAACTTCAAAAAGTAGATATTTTGTTAGGACATCAGCAATGGACTGAAAGTGAATATAGACTTATTGAAATATTGAAAGCATCAGAACAAGCCTATGAACAGAGGTTAGAAGGTGCTTCTGCACAGGAAATTCTATTTCTTAAATATGATATATTAGAAAGGCTATGTAAAGTTGTAATTTGTAATAATGTTGCACAAGATAAAATAATAGCAACATTAGATTTTTTTGAAAAAATTTGTGCGGATATGATGAATTTGACGGTAAATTACTCTTTAATTCAAGAGGTAGAATCCTCTAAATTTTATAGAAATATTTACTATACAGTTGATTATGTAAGAAGAAGTATTAATTATTTTATTTTAAGAATTAATCAAGGAAAATCAGTCAATCAATTTTTAATACCCCAAGATATTGGTGCACCATTAATTTTGTTTGATTATAATCTCTATCCAGATGCTCCCCAACCATCAGAACAATTGCTTAAAATACAAGGATTAATCTAAATATCAAAACTTTCAATGTCTGGGATATTTTCCAAGTTAGCATAAAGAAAGTCCTCTCTTTCCGCATCACTACCATAGTCATTCAAGAAACGGCTTAATAAAGAATCCGCTTGAGAAGAGGAAGATTTTACATAACGCCGATAGGCTGAACAAGAAAACCTCGCATCACAGTTACGGCATACTTGCACAGCAAAAGTGATTTTTTTCCCAGCTAATTTTCCCTTTAGTTTCTCTAAGGATGGAGGTTGAAATTGTCGAGATTCGATTGCATCTACCACTTCCCCAAATTCGCTAATCGTCTCGGCTACTTTTTCTTGGTTAAAGGGAATATCGATGAGGGGTTGCCACCGTTGGATTTCTTTGGTGATATACCTTTGATCATCTTTTCTTACTGCTTCTCTGAGAGTAACAGGAAGAGACGTAGCAATGATGGCGGTTTGGTCTAGTTCTTGTTGTCGTAAACCCTGCCAAATATGGGCATAGACGTTAAGTTGCTTTTCATATTCTGGTACATTTCCCCTGACATAATCCGAATCATGGGTTTTTATGTCGTACATTGTTGTTTGATCTTGTTCTCGAATGATGTCCACCACACCCTCGATGGTGTATTTTCTGCCCTCTGGGGTTATCTGTTCTGGCAAACTCAGGATTACTTCGGTATCTGTGACGTTCTCTGCTACCTCCCTGAGTTTCCGCCAATAAAATAAAACTTGGTTCAATGCACTTTGTTTGGTGTCAGCAGAGAGGGCGTGACCTCCTTCTAGGCGCATCATCTCGTAGTTTTGTTCAAACAGTTCCTTGATGCGTTCTTCTATAGCTAAATCGTCAATATTTGTCATGGTTTTATCCTTGTGAATTGTTTGATTAATCGAGATTTTGCGTTCCTTTTTTTGCTTTTAGAAGGTAGTGTAAGTCTTCAATGGTTTTATGAACCACGCTACCAAAAAACATAGTTTGCGATCTGGAAGCGACAAAGCCATATTTACGGAAGATCATGTATTGTCTGGGGCAACGCTGATATAAGAGGTAGTCGCTGGTGTAAGAATAATTTTTGGGTAAGTCATCATTGGATTCTTTGGCTTCTGGTAGGCTATGGGGGTCAAAATCAGGAATTCTGGCAATGGTGCGATCGTTCAACATCTCATTAAAAGGGAAAGTTAATTTTTGCCCAGGACCTTTAAAATGGGCTATCACTAAAAGATTTTTAGCCCTTGATACGGCAACATAAAACATTCGCATCACATCAAATTCTGCCATTCGTTCTAGGGGTTCGCCCTGACGATCTAAAACAGGCTTAACGATTTCTTCTACCCTTTGTAATTTGGGATCTTTTCTGGGATTACCTAAAATGACCACGGGAAATTCTAAGCCTTTTGACTGGTGAACGGTTAAAAAAGGTATTCTGCCTCTAGGGAAAGGATCATCTGCGTCTTCATATTCTGTTTCTCCTCGGCGGAATAGGCTATATAAAAAGCCCATGAAGAGCGTTAGTTGGAAGCGATTATCTTCTAAAAACTGAGCAGTGATGATATTGGTATATTCATCGGTAAATCTAGCCAAATATTGAGAGATTAAGCCCATATTACAGATCGGTCCTTCATCTTGTCCTGTTTCTGCCTGATCAAACATCTCTTTGAAGTGGTTAAAGATACAGAGGCGATAAAATAGGTCTAGGACGCTCCAGTCAACGGAGGTAGAAGCGTTGATCACGTAGCTCAAAGTTAGGGGTTGTTTTGTCTCTAATTTTTGTTTTACTAGCCGATCAAAGTAAACATTACCGAGGTTTTTTTGGGCGGTGTTAGATAAACCTCTGGCGCTGTAAAGTAAACGTTTCATTGTGTGTGGATCGTAGAATTGGGTTTTATCCCACTTATGGGCGATCGCCACTTCTGATAAAATTCGATAGTCATTAAGAGCGGTATTAATTTCTTCCTGTTTTTCCTCAATAAATGCCTTGAGGGCTTTATCTTCTTTAATTAGGTTTTGAGCTATTTCCTGACAGTTATTTAACCACTGATGAAAGTCGTTATAGTCTGCACCTCTAAAGTCTCCTCGAACGGGTTTACCGAAAATGAGTAAATAAACCCCAAATACTGCCATGGCTTCTTCTACTTCTAAAAAACGCCTTGCTCTGGGAGCATATACCTTCAAACCCACATCTTCCAAAGCATCAATCATTCGTTCTACTTGTTTGCTTTTGAGAGAAGGATAGAGAAATGCGATCTGATTAGGATCTGTTACTTTTCCTGAATTGATTAAGTCTCTAACAAGTAAGGCTATTTCTTCACACACTAGATCTGGTTTGGCAGGAGTAGAGGCGATCACGGAGGTGGTGCGATCGTCATTGAAGGCAGTAATATCTTTATTTACGAGACGATAAAACCCTTTGCCGTCAGCACTACGCCAATTTTGACGAGTGATGAAGTCGTTATAAAATTCTACTATCTGGTGACGAGAACGGTAGTTTATGTTGAGGGGTATTTCGGTTGCCGAACAATTAAGATATTCTTGACATCTTGAGGGAAACTGAACAAAGTTTTCCACTGTGGCACCCCGAAAGCGATAGAGGGCTTGGTCATCATCTCCAACAACACAAATATTCTTGAATCCTGAAGCTAGTTTGAAGAAGATTCGTTCTTGAATGGTGTTGGTGTCTTGATATTCGTCAATGATGATATGTTTGAAGATGTTGCCTGAATGGGGAGATTGTTCTAAAAAATTGAGAGCGTATTGTTGGATGAGGGAAAAATCTGCTTGGGGTGGGTTACTCTGTTGAAGCGATCGCAAATACTCGTCGTATAGTTTTGTTAGGTTGGTGAAGGTGTCGGGATCATCTACGGGGGTTGTTTGGATTCTTGCTAAAATCTGCTCTGGGGTTAAACATTCTTCGGAGAAGCGGTTGAAAAGAGAGATACAGTTACTAACGGCATTATGTTTGGAAATTGAGTTGTAGTTAAAAAATTGGTTAATTGTTGCTTGAGCAATGTCAAGGTCAAAGTCAGCTTTTTCAAGGATGGTTTGCCAATATTTACGTCGGGAGAGATAAAAATATTGACCTAGTTCATCTTTTAGGACGGGTACGGGCGATCGTTGTCCTAATTCCAAAAAACGACGATCAGTCAACAGTTTTTGACAAAGGGAATGAACTGTCCCAACATACATTTTTGAGATGTCGTAGGGTTTACCTGTCAAATTTGTGACCAATCCTAAGAGCGATCGTAGTCCTTCCTTTAATTGAAAAGCTGCCTTTTCCGTAAAGGTACTCAAGAAGATTTCTTCGGGTTTGACATCATGGAATACAATTAGATTGAGCGATCGCCATAGTAAAACTCTTGTTTTTCCTGAACCTGGACCTGCGGTGAGAAATAAGGGAGAATCTGTGTGTAATATTGCTCTCTTTTGATTCAGGTTCGGCTCAAAGGGTTCTGGTTGAGTAAGTTGCCATAGCTTTTCAAGGTTGATTGACATAATTCCATTTTTGTTTAAAACCACCCAATTCCAAGGTTATCAAAGGATGTACTACCATTGTATAAGTTGTAAAATTACGCAACAAAAATAGTTTGGAAAGCCACTGCTTGTCTATTTATGGCTTTTGAGTCATCTCAGCAAAAGGGGTAAAACACCTGTGACACCAACCATCAACCCAAAGAGTAGGAATCTTAAACCTAGCACCACAATTAGGGCATTCCGATAAAAGTTTTAAGGAGTGCCGATCGCACTTGTAAACCTCTTTATACTGCCATTCCATCCGATGATAAGGGTTTTCACCACAACAAGCTGAACAAAGGCGAATGGGAGTCATTTTC
>PXEJ01000274.1 GCA_003566215.1 Cyanobacteria bacterium T3Sed10_376R1m
AGTCGGCAAATACCATGGTATTACCAAATACGTAGGCGAATATGGGTCTATATTTTTGTTCACAGGTGATTAGGTTAACGGCTAAGTTAATATATCCTTTGGCGTATTGGATGCCTCCTGATTGATGAAGGCGGGGTGCTTTAATTTTGTTGAGGGGAAGAAAGGTTGCTCTGCCTGCTTTTTGTTGTTTTAACAGTTTGATTCCCGCTGCAGCGATGGTGTCATCTTCTACGACAATAAAGCCTAATCGTCCTCCTGCACAAATTTCGAGGGCTAGTTGATAAACGGTTTCTACTTGTCCGAGTTGGGCAACTAAACCGCATACTCCGGGCAAGTCGGAGTTGAGAATTATTTTACTGGCGTAAGTGCCTTGGGCTTCTTGTTGGGCTTGTTTGGTTGCTTCTAGTTTGTCTAGTTGTCTTTGTTTGTCTCTTTGTTCTGTTAGTAAACGATTTACGGTTTCTTGGCTAAGGGAGATGTCTTGTTCTAGGTTACTTAGTTTTTGGGCGAGGTTTTGAATGGTGGTGACGATCGCACTTAAATCTTCATTAAAATGGGGTTGTTGTTGGGATTGTTCATTAATTTGAGTTTCTAAATTTGCTAATTTTTCATTATCATTTTTAATGATATTTTGTAATTGTTGACAACGCTCTTCTAATAATGCCTTTTGGGTTAATTTAGGATTAAGCTGAGTTTGAATGTTATTAATATTTTGGTTTAATGCGGTTTGTTGTGCGACCCATGCTTGAGATTCGGCGGCAATTTGTTGGGCAGATTTTTTTAATTGAGCAAGAATATTTTTTAACTCATTTTTCTTATTGTCTAATTGGGGTATTTGATTTTTTTCTAGTTCGTCTTTTTGTTGCTTAAGGTTAATTAACTGCGGCTCAATTTCTTGTTGATTGATATTGATTTTTACTTCATTTGCTGTATTTTCTTGAAAGGATTTAGCTAACTCTACTTGTCTTTGATTTAGCTGTTGTCGTTTAGCTTTTTGAGTGGCAAGTTTAGAAGCGATGGAAATTTGTTCTTCTTCTCCTAATGCTTTTACTTGCTGATTTAACTCCTCTAAATTGTGAAGTGCGATCGCAGTTTGTTCCCTAATTAAAGTTAATTGTTCTTGCTTATTTTTTTGGTCATTATCTAAGCGAATTATTTCCTGATTAACTTGCTTTTCTCTCTCTTGAAGATAACGCCAATTAAGAACAATTGCCCATTGTTTTTTCTCTTGAATCTGAGCTTTTAACTTCTGATATTTAGCCGCTTTTTGGGAATCTTGTTGTAACTTTTCTCCGTAAGCCGATAACTCTTGGGTAATAATTTGACACTTTTCTTCCCTCTCCTTTACCGCCTCAAGGGTAGTTTTAGTTTGATTAATTTTACGATCAAATTCGGCTACCCCTGCCAACTCATCAATTATTTCCCTTCTCTCCTTGCCATTCATCGTAATAATGCGAGTTACATCCCCTTGTAAAACAACGTTATAACCTTCAGGATAAACTCGTAAGCGATTTAATTGTGTTTGTAACTCCGTAGCACTACAAGGTTGGTCGTTCACAAAAAAAGTAGAGGCATAACTTCCCTTTCTCGTCACCCTGAGGCGACGGGTAATTTTTAACTCTGTAAGGGATTTTAAATTAATTTTTTCGTCGATTTCTTCTTCATTATTAATCTGTTTTTCTTCCTCAAAACTACTCTCAATTTCATCAAAATCTGAAATATCAAAAGTAACAGAAACAATGGTTTCTAGAGTTTTATTATTACCCTTATGATTATTATTAATTAAATCTGGTAATCTATCCGCGCGCATCCCTTTAGAACTTGCTAACCCCAAACAAAATAAGAGAGCGTCTAGTATGTTAGACTTTCCTGAGCCGTTAGGGCCAGAAATGACTGTAAAACCGGGTAAAAAAGGGACAGAGTTACTGCCCCCAAAAGATTTAAATCGTGATAATTCTACTCGTTTAACGAAAACCATGGTTTAATCAGGATTTTGGAATTTACTTGATTTAGGAGTTAGGAGAATTACTGTTAAAAGACAATGCTTTTCCTCGTACCTGAGTATTAAGAATACCTTTTTCGAGTACCACTTGACCCCCTACAATGGTGTAAACAGGAAAACCTGTAAGACTCCAACCTTCAAAAGGACTCCAACCACATTTTGTTTGCAAATTTTCCCTTAACACAGGGCGATAGGTGTTTAAATCTACCAAAATTAAATCTGCATCATAGTCAAGGGCGATCGCACCTTTATTTGGTATATTATATAGTTTAGCAGGGGCGCTACACATCCATTTAACCACATGGGCAAGGGTGCAACGACCTTTTTTATGTTCAGTTAACATTAATGGTAAAGAAGTTTCTACCCCCGGCATTCCTGAAGGACTATCGGGATATTCCTTAGCTTTTTCTTCCAAAGTGTGGGGAGCATGGTCAGTGGCAATACAATCGATGACACCATCCATCAACGCCTTCCATAATATACCATTGTTTTCGGGCGATCGCAACGGGGGATTCATCTGGGCAAAAGTACCGATTTTTTCATAGGCATCGGTATTTAACAATAAATGCTGGGGAGTTACCTCCGTTGACACCCAACTAGGTTTATTTTCCCGTAGATATTCCGCCTCTATCCCCGTACTCAAATGGAGAATATGCAACCTTCTTTGATACTTTTTCGACAACTTAAGAGCCAATTTCGTAGCATTCAAAGCCGCCGTTTCATCTTGAATCGTAGAGTGAATGGCAGGATTATGATTACCATGAAACTCTTTTTTTCTTGCCACAATTCTAGCTTGATCCTCCGCATGAACCGCAATTAATCTGCTTCCCGTAGCAAAAATAGGTTCAATTTGTTCCTCCGTACTTACCAACAAAGCCCCATGGGATGAACCCATAAAAATTTTAATACCACAACTAGGATTAGCATCCCGTAAATCATCGAGATTTTCCGCCGTTGCCCCCATAAAAAAACCGTAGTTAACCAGACACTTTTCTGAAGCCCTTCGCAACTTATCATCTAAAGCACTCTGGGTGGTGGTTAATGGACGTGTGTTGGGCATTTCCAGAAAAGAAGTAACTCCCCCCATGGCACAGGCACAACTAGCTGTAAATAGGTCTTCTTTATACTCTAAACCAGGTTCACGAAAATGTACCTGAGGATCAATTACACCGGGCAATAGAGTTAATCCTTGCGCGTCAATTATTTTCCCTTCTCCTGCTTCTAAATCTGTGCCAATTTCGGCAATTTTCCCTTGCCTAACTCTTACATCTCCGACTAAAATATCTCCATCTGGTAAAAATATTTGTGCCTGTTTGATTAATACATCTGATGTCATAATTATATGCCCAATTTTACTTTTTTTAGTTAATATTATTAATGTTTTAACTTAAGGGATTTACAGTAGTTCCAAATTATCAATGAGAATTTGAAGAGAAGTTTTCTTTTATTTTAGGGTGAAAATCAAGGATAACTTTTGCTCAAATCCATAATAGGATTGCTATGGTAAAAACCTTCAAAAATATTAAAAATAAATTAACCTTAATTCTTTTATAACTTATTTTTGTCTTGTTTTTGTAAATATTTAAGATTTGTAATAACATGAATTAGGTATAGATAAAAATAGATGGGTCAAAAATATTCAGGTTTATATCTAAAATATTTTTACCGCTTCTTACTATCCTATTTTTCCAAATATATACACTAATAAAAAATAATTTTTTCCATGAAACCTCCTCTGACTAAAAATCTAAAAAAAACCACAAAACCTATATCTTGGATCTATAACTTTTGGTTTGATAACATTTATGTTGCTAAAATTATGGCTCTTGTTTCCCTCACAAATTTAGGTGTTGTTGCCTTTGACTTAACCTATGTTCCTTTACGAGATATATGGTTAAATGGAGTAATTACCGTGGGAAATTTTACCGTGGGACCTTATGAATATGACGGTTATAAAATAACCATTGTCCCCGAACAAGTTAGAGAAAAAGTGATTACCTATGATGCCGTAAAAGGCATTGAACCCTATCGAGATACTCAAGAGTATTTAGACACCGTCAAAGAATTAGAAGAAAATATCAAAAACTTTGGTTTAGATTCTCCTCGAACCCTAGAATTATTAGAAGTATTAAGGGAACTTAGTGCTAGGATGATTTCCGAAGATCCTTTTCAATTAGCGAATAAAAGTGGTAATTTAGAAAGGGTTAAAAATATGATGCGCGATCGCATGGAAGATCCCATCTTAAACCCCCGTGGTTCAGCCACCGTCTCATTTGAGAACTTTTGGAACATAAATCATTTAGAAGGACAAGTAGAAGAAGAATTAAACTTTTTTAATGAAGAAATAGCCCCTTTAATTAATACTAATTATTTTCGTCCCATAGGAGAAAATGGACAATTTGTTGATTATTTTGGCTTAATTGACTTTCCCTTTATTGCCATCCTTTTTGTTGATTTTATGGTGCGTTCTTTTGTGATTAGTTTACGCTACCATGGAGTAAAAATACAAGACGCAATTTTTTGGCGTTGGTACGATTTAATCTTCTTTTTACCTATTTTAAGATGGCTAAGAATTATTCCTGTTAGTATTAGATTAGATGAAAGTAAAATTATCAATTTAAACTCCATTAAAAGACAAGCAAGTCAAGGTTTTGTTGCTAGTATTGCTGGGGATATTACCGAAGTAATTGTCTTAAGATTAGTTAATCAATTACAACACTTTATAAAAGATGGATATATCGAAGATTTTCTTTCTCCGGGAGAAAATACTAGAGAATATATTAATATTAATGATAAAAATGAAATTACTGAAATAATTCAATTAGTAATAGATTTAGTTGCGAATAAAGTCTTACCAGAAATTCGTCCAGAAGTTGAGGACTTACTTAACTATGTGATTGAAACAAGTATTGCCGAATCACCAGCCTATAAATCCATAGCACATCTACCCAGATTAGACAACTTTCCTAAAACTATTAGTAATAAAGCATCCAAACAACTGTATCAAGTTTTATTAGATACCGTTAACTCATTATTAAAAAAAGATCCTATTTTTGATCAACATTTAGAAAAAATCATTACAAAATCTGGAGCAACCCTAACTCTTTCAGTCGGAGCAAAACATAATTTAGAAGTAGTAGAATCTCTCCTATATGAATTACTCGAAGAAATAAAAATTAATTATATACGGAAACTTTCTGATGACGAAGTAGAAGCTTTATTAGATGAAACAAGAGCCTTAAGAGAAATAGATAATTAGGTTAAAAAGACATACACCATTCCTAAATAATTTATCATAATTAAAATTTATTTTCCTCTTTATGAAAAAAAATTAAAAGGGATTAACTTATTCCACTTAAAATAAGATTTTTATCTTATTGGAGATATTTTTCTTGGTAAAATAAAGGAAGAAAGACCATACTTCACTAATCCAAAAACAACTGTCATTGTTAACATTAAAGATGCCATTATTAGTGGATAAATATTTAATGACCATAAACCCACTAAAGTTAATCCGAGAAAATCTCCGCCCAATTCTCCCAATCTATTTTTTACTCCCCATTTTTCTACCGTTACTTTATTTTCAACCTTAATTTTTATTCGGGCAAAAAAATTAAACCATACTTGACTAAGTAAAACAACGATCGCACCTATACTTAAAGAGAAAAAACTACCATAAAAACCAAATAATTCAAGAGCAATTGTCACCATTAAAACAAAATAATACGAAGACAAAAACTGTTTATTAAAATTATCTTTAGCCAAATAATAAGACTTTAAATCAACACTTGCCATGGAGCATTGCTCAAGACAAAAAAGAAAAAAACCTAAACTAATAAATCGATAAGCTAAATCATCAGTACCAATAAACTTAATAACAAAACCAACACTAGCAGGAAAAAATAACAATAAAATAACCAATTTAGTTGATAGAATTCTCACAGACCAAAATAAAATTTCAAAAACAGAACAAATTTCAATTTATCATAAGTTTTCTAAACCAAAATTAAAATTATGAATTTAGAAGTAATTTCTCATCCTCCCACATCAGGACAAAAACCAGAATTTGTATTTGTTTTACTCCATGGATGGGGGGCAAACTATCACGACTTATCATCCCTACCCCCCCTATTAGACTTACCCCCTTGCCAATATTTATTTCCCAACGCCCCCTATCCCCATCATCAAGTGCCAGAAGGGAGAGCATGGTATGCCCTCGAAAATAACAATCAAGGCATAAAAGAAAGTGTTGACACCTTTTATCGTTGGCTAATAACCCTCGAAGATAGAACTCAAATTCCTCTTAGTAAAACTATTGTTGGCGGTTTTTCTCAGGGAGGGGCAATGAGTTTAGATGTTGCCTTGCAATTGCCTGTTGCCGGAGTTTGTAGCCTAAGTGGGTATTTACATTTTGAACCCAAACCCGACAGAAATCCTTTTCCCCCCACCCTCATCTGCCATGGTATAAATGATCCTGTAGTTCCCATTCAAGGGGCAAGGGAAGCCAAACAAAAACTAGAAGCAGTGGGAGTAAACGTAGAGTATAAAGAATATCAGATGCAACACGAAATCATCCCCATAGAGCTTAATGTAGTCCGAGATTTCGTTTTAAGGCAAATTTAATTACAATTCTTCCTCTATCTTAATTTTAGAGGGACGATCGCACTTCTAAAAAAGAAGAAAATTAATCGTCCCCATTGGTTGTCTTAAAATGAGTGAAGTATGACGAAAAAATCGCCATTTCCTAAGCTCAGTCAATATTCTAGTTAACTGATACATACCGTTTCAGGTATCTCTTTAGGCGTTAATTCCCGCACTCCCTGCGGTACAACACTAATTGTATCGCAAATTAGATCACTTGTAAATTTAGCGTTACCCAACTCAACGGCATAAATTTCATTTTTTCCCTTCTAATTGTTCATTTTTTCCCTTTGCAATTGACAACCTAACCAATCAATCTCTTCTACAATTTCGAGCTTATATTTTCTCAAAGCCTCAGACTGATAAGGATCATCATAAACAATATTTAAATCTTGATCCTCTAATTTCAATTGACAAATCATTAAACGACTTTCAATTAACTTTAACCTTTCTTCCCAGCTCAAATAGCTAAAAAAACAAAACTTGATCATAAAACGAGAACGGGCATTAACCCAACTTTCTTGGGGATGTTCCAACATTTTCTCCCTCCATCGCTCTTTACCTTGATCAGTAATACTATATATTTTACGAGTTTTGTTATCATCCCCTTGTTCCGTAATCAATTCTCTATCTAACAACCGCCTCAGTAAAGGATAAATTGCGCCATAATTGACACTAATACAACCACTCATAAACAATTCCATTTGTTTTTTTAATAAATACCCATGTAAGGGTTCTTTTTGCAATAAACCTAAAGTTGCTAACTCTAACATATTATTTTTTCTATTTTATATATCAGATTGATATATTTAGTTGATATAATGATCATAAATACTTAATCAAAACCTTATCATCAACATCACTTTATCCATACCTGACATGACTAATCGTAACTATCCTTCCAACCACTCCCCGATTATAGATGATGAAGAAATAACAGAAATAGAAGTTAACACAGAAAAAGAGATAGAACAAGAGACTAAGAAAAAACCATTCTCCCGTTGGTGGGTAGTCGGTACAGTGGTTTTTGTCATATTAGTCGGAGGTGCTGGCACATTACTATTCAATAATAGTGAAAATAATAACGATCCAACTGGGGCAATGGCAGGGCAACCCCAAGCATCCCCCGTCAAATTAAAAACCATAGAAAGCCAAATGGTAGAAGATAGTACTACCATCGTCGGCACATTAGATGCTCCTCAATCGGTAAATGTTAGATCAGAAATTAACGGCAGAATTAGAGAAATACTTGTCAGCGAAGGGCAAAGAGTAGAAGCTGGACAAATGATATTTAGGGTAGAAAGTGATGAATTAGAAGCCGAATTGTTCCAAGCCCAAGCCCAGCTAGAAAATGCTCAAGCCAGATTAGCTCAATTGAGAGCGGGAAGTCGCCCCGAAGAAATAGCTCAAGCTCAGGCACAGTTAAATCAGGCGATCGCACGGTTAAACAACGCTAGACAAGGCGCCCGTCCCGAAGAAATAGCCCAAGCCCGAGCCCAATTAGACTCAGCAAAAGCAGAATTAGACCTTGCCCAAGAAAGGGTAAGGAGATATAGAATACTTAGGGAAGAAGGCGCCATCTCCCAAGATCGATTTGACGAAATCATCAAAACAGAACGTCAAGCATCCTCCGGCGTAACCCAAGCCCAACGAAATTTAGATGCCCAAAGTAAAGGTAGAACATCAGACTTAAATGAACTAGAAGCAGGAGTAGAACAAGCTAGACAAAACCTGCAATTACTTAGAAATGGGACAAGAAGAGAAGAAATAGATCAAGCCCAAGCCGACGTATCCCAAGCCAGTGCAAGGGTAAATATGGTAGAAGTTCAAATTGACAAAGCCCAGATAATCTCACCCTTCACAGGGATTATGGGAGACATACCCATTAAACAAGGAGACTTTGTTAACTCAGGAGATCAACTAGCTACCATCACCGAAAATGATGTTTTAGAAGCCAACCTTGCCATTCCCCTCGAAGAAGCAGAGGACTTAACCATTGGTTTACCCGTAGAAATCCTTGACAATCAAGGGCAAGTATTAGCCACAGGACAAATCAGTTTCGTTTCCCCCAACGTCAATCCCAACACCCAATTAATCCTTGCTAAAGCTACCCTCAATAGGAGTTCAGGTAATCTTTTAAATCAAACCTCCATCAGAGCTAGGGTTATTTGGCGTGAATCTCAGGGCATAGTTGTCCCCTCCACCGCCATATCCCGTATGGGGGGCAATAACTTTATCTTTGTGGCCGAACCGGGCGGAAACTCAGACGAACCTTCTTTTATTGCCAAACAACGATCCGTAGAATTAGGTCGTTTACAGGGCAATAACTATCAAGTCTTAGAAGGCTTAGAAGTTGGCGAACAAATCGTCACCGCAGGAATTTTGAACCTTCGGGATGAATCTCCCATTGTTCCCCTTCCCCCTGATGAGTAAAGCGAAAATCAAAATATTGTTCTGTAACTTCTATTACCCACTCTTAATTAATTAAAATGTTCGTTGATTTTTTCATCAGAAGACCAGTTTTTTCCACAGTTTGTGCCCTGATTATTCTTCTAGTTGGCATCATTAGTATCGTTACCCTACCCGTTGCCCGTTTTCCCGATATTGCTCCCACCCAAATTCAAGTTACCGCCAACTATAGCGGTGCTGATGCGGAGGTGGTAGAAAATACGGTTACTAATATTTTAGAAAGACAAATTAACGGCATTGAAGGACTCAGATATATTTCTTCGAGCAGTACCAACACAGGGACAAGTAGTATTACTGCAACCTTTGATTCTTCTCGGGATAAAGATTTAGCCGCCGTGGATGTCCAAAATAGAGTGTCAGTGGTAGAAGCTCAATTGCCCGACGTTGTCCAAAGAACAGGAATAACGGTCAGCCAACAGTCGAATAATATTTTGATGGGTTTTGGACTGTTTAGCGAAAATGGTAATTTTGATAATGACTTTTTGAGTAACTATGCCGAAAGATTTTTAGTAGATGCTTTAAAAAGAGTTGATGGGGTAGCCGATGTTACGGTATTTGGGGAAAGACGTTATGCTATGCGCCTATGGTTAGATCCTACTCGCTTAAGTAGTCGAGGATTGACCACTGGGGATGTGGAATCAGCCCTAAGGGAACAAAATGTGCAGGTAGGGGTTGGTAGAGTGGGGGCTGAACCTGCGGTGGAAGGGCAGGAGTTTCAAATTGATTTAAAAGCTGTTAGTCAGTTAACTGAGCCTGAAGAATTTGAAGATATTATCCTCAAAACTGACGAGGAAACAGGGTCATTAATCCGTTTTCGGGATGTGGGTAGGGTTGAACTGGGGGCGCAGGATTACGGCTCTTTTGTGCGTTTTCGAGGAATAGAAGCAGTGGGGGTGGGAATTTATCAACTCCCCGGCTCTAATGCTTTGCAAGTGGCCCAAAATGTCAAAAACCAGATGGCAGAGTTAGCACAGCAGTTTCCTGATGGTGTGAATGTACAGTTGGCTTTTGATACTACCAGTTTCATTCAAGAGTCTTTGGACGAGGTTCTTGTTACTTTACTTTTGGCTATTGGGTTGGTGATTTTAATTATTATGGTATTTTTGCAGGATTGGCGTACCACCCTGATTCCATCTTTAACTATTCCCCTATCTTTGGTAGGTACTTTTGCTTTTGTCCAAGCATTTGATTTTTCTATTAATACTTTAACTTTATTTGGTTTAACCTTGGCGACAGGGTTGGTGGTGGATGATGCCATTGTGGTGGTGGAACAAATTCACCGCTACATTGAGGAGAAGGATATGGAAGCCCATGAGGCGGCTAG
>PXEJ01000416.1 GCA_003566215.1 Cyanobacteria bacterium T3Sed10_376R1m
GAGAATTTTAGATTATGTTCCTTCTAAGTTACACGATCGCACTCCGGCTATTTTAGGTAGTGCGAAGGATGTGGATTTAGTTCTGTCTTTCATCAATGATAAAGAAGACTAGCACCAGAAAATATAGATAAAGTTAATATTTTTGCCTTTTATTTCTAAAAATGGATAATTTTTTGATTAAGAATAACTTAGACAAGGAAAGATGGTGGATTGCCATGGCAGCTATCATCATTCAATTATGTTTAGGCACTATTTATGCTTGGAGTATCGTCAAAAATGAATTGGTTGTAAATCAGGGATGGGAAGAAGTTGCCACTTCTTTGACTTTTATGATTTCTCTGGGGATAACAGGATTTGCGGCGGCTATTGGAGGAAATCTAGTGGATAAAAAAGGGCCTAAATTTGTGGCCACATTGGGGGGAATTCTTTTTGGTAGTGGCACAATTATTGCTGGATTTGGGATTCACCTTCATAACTTTTTTGTTCTTTATATTGGCTATGGTTTAATCGCTGGATTAGGAAATGGCTTTGCCTATGTCACCCCCATCGCTACTCTAATTCGCTGGTTTCCTGATAAAAGAGGATTGGTAACAGGATTAGCTGTGATGGGTTTTGGTGCTGGTTCATTTTTTATCGGTTTAATTGCCCCTAGTTTCATTCTTAATTTAGGAATATCCAATACTTTCTATGTGTGGGGAGTTACTTTTTTGATTTTAATTGTATTATCAGCTCAACTGTTAATTGATCCTCCTCGCACTTGGTTGCCACATAATTTTTCTTATCCTACGGGGGCAAAATGCCCAGTCTCCTATAGTTTCAAAAATGCTCTCCATGCTTCCCAGTGGTGGATTTTGTGGGCAATCTTATTTGTTAATGTTAGTGCTGGTTTGGGGTTTATTTCTCAATTGTCCAGTATTGCTAGGGATTTATATAACCCTCTTAATAATTTATCTGCCCAAGAAATTGCGATCGCAAAGGATAATGCAGGGGCTTTTGTAGTTGCGATCGCAGCTATCTTTAACGGCTTAGGAAGATTATTTTGGTCATGGTTATCCGACATTTTCGGCAGAAAGCAAATTTTCTCCACCATGTTTTTAACCCAAGCAGTATTATACTTAATCGTTCCCCACATTAGTAACTATTACTTTTTCCTCGTAATTGCCTGTTATCTTCTATCTTGTCTCGGAGGCGGATTTGCTACCATGCCCGCCTTTACCGCCGACACCTTCGGCTCACTCAATATCGGTCGTATTTACGGCACAATGCTAACAGCATGGGGAAGTGCTGGGGTAATAGGACCATTTATTTTTAGTTGGATCAAAGATAATACCGCCAGTTATAACAACGCCCTTTATGCGGCTACAATCTTATTAGTCTTGGGTTTTATCCTCACCAGAATGTATCATATTCCCAGAAATATTGAATCAATGATGGATGATCAAAATTTAAATCCATGATCTGAAACGGTAATTTGTCGAAGTGAATCTTCTTTTTTTGTTCATGACTAGAAACACAGACATATTTAATAAATTTCAAAAGAGTTTTTTCTCTCAATCTTAACAAGAGAGATAATCGTTTTTTATCTGATTACATACTTTCAGAAATATATTAATTTTTTTGTCAGAATGCCCTCGAGTGTAAATAAATATGTAAAAGTATAAATAGGGGTTCTATAATTGATGGGATAAAACAATGAATACCAACTTAAAAAATTCAAGCCAAAAAATGGATGACCATATCCATACAGACGAAACATCAACTAATTCAGTCAAAATAGGTTTTGAAAAGATTTTAGTAACCTTAGACTATCCCTTAGCTGATACAAAAATTTTTAAACAAGCCTTAGATATTGCTAAAAAATATCAGGCAAAACTAATGATATGTCACTGTCTTAACGAAAATTTGGCACATAATGCTGATTTTTTGATGCCTTCTGTGGTTGGTAGCGGTATCTATGCCGCCGAAGTATGGGATGTAGAAAGCGAAATTTTAAATCAAAATAAAGATAAAATCAACGAGTGGCTAGACTCTCTAAGTCAAGATGCTTTCAATGCTGGTATTGAAGGGGAGTCTCTTTGTTTAACGGGTAATACAGGAGAAGAAGTTTGCGATTTGGCAAAAGAGTGGAACGCTGATTTAATTGTTATGGGGCGCCGAGGTTTAACAGGTTTTAGTGAGGCTCTATTGGGTAGTGTTAGTAATTATGTCTTCCACCACGCACCTTGTGCCGTATTGGTCATGCAACATCCTCCGGAGAAAAAATAATTTATGATTCATGGTTTTATTCCCCCAGAAAGATTTTTTCCATATCTAACCTGGCAGGAAATTGAACAGATGCCCAATAAGCAAAACACGGTTATTATTCAACCCATGGGAGCAATTGAGCAACATGGACCTCATTTACCTTTAGTGGTGGATTCTGCCATTAGTCAAGGAGTATTGGGAGAGGCTTTTAAAGGTCTATCTTCCGATATTTCTGCCTTTGCGTTGCCGACTCTTTATTATGGTAAGTCCAACGAACATATTGGTTTTGCTGGGACGATTAGTTTATCTGCCCAAACTTTGCTTTTGGTGTTGAAAGAGATGGCTATAAGTATCTATGGAGCTGGTTTTCGTAAGTTAATTTTAATGAATTCCCATGGTGGTCAACCTCAGGTATTGGATATTATTAGTCGTGATTTACATCAAGAGTATCCAGATTTTTTAGTTTTTCCTTTTTTTACTTGGGGTGTGCCTCACATTGCGAAGGATTTGATGACTAAGCAAGAGGGAGAAGTTGGTATTCATGGGGGGGATGGGGAAACCAGTTTGATGTTATCTTTGTTGCCCGACTGGGTAAAAATGGATTTGGCACTCAAGGAGTATCCTTTGGATTTAGGGGAGGGTAGTCTTTTATCCCTTGAGGGTAAGTTGCCTTTTCCCTGGGTGACAAAGGAATTGAGTAAAAGTGGTGTTATGGGTGATGCGACGGTGGCAACTAAGGATAAGGGCGATCGCATTTTAGCCTCTTTAGCTAAAGGGTGGGTTCAGGTAATAAGGGATGTTTATAATTATCAACATACTTATAAATAATTAGGCTTTGCTAAAAAAGTCCTGTCATGAGGAGAATTGACCATGGACAATTATGAGGTTCTATTCTCTTAATGTAGTATCTATAATTTTAAACTATTTTTGTGTACTTTTTGATACTTGTAGTATGCCTAAAGCATTAATATTCATAGTTTTTGTTTTATTCAGAAAAGCTTAATTAATAGTAAACAATAACTGTATTTTATATTAAAAAACAAATCTAAATTTTTCTTGATAAATAAGATTTTTAGGTAATCATTATCAATTTTTTCAACCGAGCAATTTAGAAAAAATAACGATTTTTATCCATAAAAATTAAAATTCACTAAGGATAAAGATAAATATTTGACAATGGTAAGGATAAAATTAATAGTGAATAATGAACAATAATTTAGTCATAGAAAATGTTAACTTAATTAATAATTATTCCTTCCTTGGTAAGTTAATTGTTGCTAAATAGTTTTGGTCTGTGTTTTTATTTCAAATGCCATTAATTCATAAAATTGTTTAAATACATACTTTAGGTGTAAGTCGATGAGTGAAAATCAAGAATTTCGTCATATTTTAGTTATAGAAGATCGTAAAGGCAGAAGAATAGTCTCCCTAGAAGAAAGTAATTACACCCTAGGTAGAGACTCGAATAACCCGATAGTTATCTATAACTATCAAGTATCCCGTACCCATGCCACTCTTATTCGCAAAATGGATGACGAAAATGAAGGTTTCTCTTATCGCATCATCGATGGAGATTTACAGGGAAAAAGAAGTACCAATGGCCTATTAATTAATGGACATTCTCGTATTTCCCACGAACTAAAACATGGAGATAGTATTCGTTTTGCTAACGATGCTAAGGCAAATTACTACATCATTGCCACAGAGTCAGGTATTGATTTATTTAATCCGGGGGACTTGGGTAACATGAATAGTAAAAGTACCCTTACTAACCCCACCACTCAAACTATTATTTCCAAACAAAATGACGAGTCTAGTAGTAGTCCAGAAGATCAAGAAGAATTAATTCGTTTAGCTTCTTTCCCAGAATTGAGTCCTCATCCCATTATCGAATTGGACTGGGAAGGTAACATTACATATCTTAATCCTGCGGCTAGTATTAAGTTTGAAAATATTTATGATGAAAAATTAAACCATCCTATCCTTGATGGTTTACTGCTAGAGTCAAACAACCGTCAGGGTAATTTATTTTTAAGGGAAGTCAAAATTGGAACGGAAGTATTTGAACAATATGTTCACTATCTATCAGAAAAAAAACTGATTAGAAGTTATATTTTCGATTTTACCAAGAGAAAACAAGTGGAAGCTCAATTAAGAGAAAGTGAAGCTCGTTACCGTGCTTTAATTCGTCAAACTTCCGAGGGAATCATTCTTGCCTATGCTCAAGATAAAAAAATTATTGAAGTCAATAATATTTATGCAAAAATGTTGGGCTATACGGAGAAAGAGATTTTGGAGTTATTTCTATACAACATTATTGGGGATAATCTTCAAACTTTAAACCATGATTTAGCTCAAATTTTGGAAAATAAACAAGACTTTACCAGTGAATATCTTCATCGTCGTAAGGATGGAAGTTTATTAAATCTTGAATGTAGTATTAGCATTAATAATTATCAGAATAAGGACGTTTTTTGTATTGTTGTTAAAAATCCTAACACTCCTAAATTTGATATGGATTATGCTAACTATAGTGCTTTTCATGATATGTTAACGAATCTACCTAATCAAAGATTGTTCCATGAACAGTTGGATATTGCCCTATCTAATGCTAAACGGTATCAATATTTGATGGCTGTTATTGTGGTAGAAATTTACCAATTAAAAGAGTTTCAAGAGATAAGGGGTAAGGAGGAAACCGATAAGTTTATTAAGTATTTTACTCAAACATTTCAATCTTGTTTGAGGGCAGGAGATTTGGGGGCCAGATGGGATGAAACAAAATTTATCTCTTTATTTTCAAGGATTAGAGGACCTAGAGATCCGGCTAAAATTGCCAAGAGAATGTCAACGGTTTTAGATCAATATATTCAAGAGCAAAAAGGAAATATTGATTTAAAGTTAAATGTAGGCATGGTAATTTATCCCTTGGATGGCGATGACACGGCAACTTTAGTTAAAAATGCCCTAATTTCTTTGGAACAAAATAAAAATCCTTTAGTTCCTAATTTTGGGTTGACGGGCTTTAGTATTAGTCCTAAAACCGCTAGTTTGTTGAAGTTAGAAAGTTTAATTGCTAGTGCGGTAAAAGAAGAACAATTTTTCTTGTGCTATCAACCTCAAGTGGATTTGACTACGAAAACTTTGATAGGCATGGAGGCATTGTTGCGGTGGAATCATCCTGAGTTGGGTAAGTTGACTCCTCAGCATTTTTTGCGTCTGGCGGAAGAAACTGATTTTATGCTTCCTTTGGGAATTTGGATTTTGAAAACGGCAACGGCACAGATGGAGCAATGGCAAAAAGATGGTTTGTTTACGGGTTGTTTGGGGGTCAATATTTCTGGTCGTCAATTTAATCAGTCTAATTTTGTGGATGTTGTGAAGACTATTTTAAATGATACTGGTCTGGCTCCAGAAAAGTTGGAGTTGGAAATTGGGGAAAATTGTTTATTGCAAAATCCTGATTTTTCTGCGCAAACTATTTCTCAGTTACATGAGTTAAATGTCCGCTTATGTTTGGATAATTTTGGAGTTGGTAATTCTTCTTTTGGTTATTTACAAAAATTTCCTTTTTCTAAGGTTAAAATTAGCCCTAGCATTATTACAAAATTAGTTCCTGATTCTAGGGAAAGTTCTTTGGTAAGGGCGATCGCCACTTTTGCTCAGGGACATAATTTAAAGGTTGTGGCAGTGGGGGTAGAAAAACAAGAACAACTTGAATTATTAAAAGACTACAATTGTATAGAAGTTCAAGGGAATTTATTCAGTGATCCACTAAGCTCCGAAGATGCTAACATTTTTCTAAAGAAAGGGAATAATATTGACATCTCTTAATTCATTTTAAATTTTCATTATCTTAAATTCTTCTTGAACAAATCATGAATAGTGATTATACTCCTACCGTCATTAACAATAAACTCAAAAAGTCAATCCATGTTCTAGTCATTAACGATGAAAACTCTCGTCAAACCATTGTCTTAGACCAAGAAAAATACTCTATTGGTAGAGATCCTCGCAATACTATTGCCCTAACATCAAAAAAAGTATCCCGTATTCATGGAACTATCTTAAGACGAGATGATGTAAAAAATCAAACATTTTCTTATTGGTTATTGGACGGAGATTTAAAAGGTAATCGCAGTACTAATGGTATTTTTATTAATGATAAGCGGTGCTTAGTTCAAGAATTAAAACACGAAGATTTATTAAGGTTTGGGCAGGAGGTAGAAGGTTCTTATTATTTGGTTTCTGATGTGTCTGAGCTATCAGACTTACAGTCTAAAGACTACCAAAATACCCCTGAACCTCAAGGGACAAATATCGGTCATTCTCTACATCATCAGTCAGCAGAAAAATTTGAAACTTTGGTTATTTCTGAGCCAATGGTGGAACTTTTTGAAGAAAGTCAGAGGGCAGAAAAATCATCCCAAGACAATGAAAATCCAGAAGACTCCTCTCAAGCAGATGAACTGGCTAAGTTGGCTTCTTTTCCCGAATTGAGTCCCAATCCCATTATCGAAATAGATTGGGAGGGAAAAATAACTTATTTAAATCCTTCTGCCATTAAAAAATTTCCCGAGTTAGAGAGGGATAAATCTAATCTAGAACATCCTCTATTAATTGGTTTGGTAAAAAGCATCAAAAATCATGGTTCTAATACTAATTTATTTGTTAGGGAAATTGATATAAAAAATCAGGTTTTTGAAGAGTATATTCATTATTTACCAGAGCAAAAATTAATTCGTTGTTATGTTTTTGATTTTACTAAAAGAAAAGTTTTAGAGGGTCAGTTAAAAGAGAGTGAACAAAGATATAAAACAGTTTTGAATCAGACTAGGGAAGGAATTTTTCTAGTTGACTGTAATGATAAAAAAATCTTAGAAGCGAATAATGCCTGTGCTGATTTGCTGGGCTATCGTTTGGATGAGCTACATTGTTTAAAATTATATGATTTATTAAATCTTTCTTCTGCACAAGTTGATGAAAGGGTTAATTTTTTGGTAGAAAATAAAAGTAATACTAAGAAAAATGTAGAAATTTTATCCCTTTTGAACAAGGAAAATGGTTTTGTCAGTTTTGAGGCTAGTTCTACTTTAATTAGTTATGGTGATCAAAGAATTATTTCTTTTACCATACGTCCTGTTTCTTTGGAAGTAGAAGGGCAAACCATGATTCAGCAAGATCAAGGTTTATTTGACTTGGAGACGGGGTTGCCTAATCGTTATCTATTTATGGAACAGTTAGAGACTGCGATCGCAAATACCCATAGAAGTCAGGGGTTATTGTGTTTAATGTTCATTGAATTAGAATTAGATAAAAAAATAAATCAAACCAAAAACTATCGCCTCAAATCCAATTTATTTGAAGGTTTTTCTAAAAGACTAAGATCATCCTTAAGAGCCGGGGATACTGTTGCCCGTTGGCAGGGGAGTCAATTTGTTTGTTTACTTCCCCAAGTCAAAACAATTAAAGATATAGGAAAAGTCAGTAATCGGGTTTTAGAAACTTTAAGACCACCATTTTTCTTGGATCATCAAAAGATTTACATTAAAACTAGCATGGGTATTACTATTTATGGGGAAGAGAATAATTCCTCATCTTTGTTATTAAATAATTCCCAAACTGCTTTAAACAAAAGTAAAGAATCTGGTAGCAATAATTATAAGTTTTTTGACCCTGAAATTGAACAAGAAATTGAACGCTTATTACGTTTAGAAAAACTTTTATTCCATGCCTTGGATAAAAAAGAGTTTTCGTTGTGTTATCAACCCATAGTAAATGTTAAAACCAGAGAAATATCAGGGGTAGAAGCACTATTAAGATGGAATCATCCTGAATTAGGTGGAATTTTACCAAGTCAATTCCTTCCTTTAGCAGAGGAAACTGGGTTGATTGTACCCATCGGGGAATGGGTATTAGAAAGGGCTTGTTTTCAACATCGTATTTGGCTTAAAAATAATGTGATTAATAAACCAATTCATGTAAATATTTCTAATCAACAATTTCAACAACCTAACTTTGTGAATATGATTAGTAATATCCTCGACAAAACTACCCTAAGTCCAGAATTTTTAGAGTTAGAAATTACAGAACAAACTATTAATAATGATTTGGAGTTAGCTCAAAAAACCTTAAAAGACTTAAATCAAATAGGGGTGAGAATTTGTTTAGATGATTTTGGAAAGGGTATGTCAGCGATAGGTTTCCTCAAACAATTTAAATTTCATACTTTGAAAATAGATACGGAAATTGTTCATAATTTAGCCGATCACCCTCAAGATATAGCCATCATTACTGCTATTATTGGGATAGGTAAGAGTTTTAATTTGCAAGTAGTTGCCGAGGGTATTGAAACTAAATCCCAGCTAAAACTTTTGTCAGATTTGGGTTGTGAAGAGATTCAAGGTAATTTATTTACTTCGCCGTTGAAAATGGATGATACAACTAATTTCTTGGCGAATCCAAGTTATACTTTCAATTAATACTAATTTTTACCCCCAAAATTTCTTATCCAATGATTAGTAATAATAGTGAATTTGATCATGTTTTAGTAATAGAAGAACCTCAAGGACAAATGTCAATATCCTTAGAATCTAGCCTCTATAGTGTTGGAAGACATTCGGGGAGTAATATTCGTCTTAATTCAGTTTCAGTTTCCCGTCATCATGCCACGTTAATTAGAACTGATGTTAGCGATGAGCATTATTTGTATGTATTAATTGATGGGGATTTAAATGGAAATAGAAGTCAGAATGGAATTTTAGTCAATGGGGAAAAGATTATTCGCCGTCAGCTAAAAGATGGCGATGTAATATTATTTGGGGCGGAAGATGTACGGGGTACTTATAGTGTCATTCAAAAAAAGTCTTATCAAAGTAGAAATCCTGACGAGAAAGATAGTTGGCGTGTTAGCAATAATCAATTGAAGTTAAACCGGGAAGAGTTACAAAATACCCTAATTTTATCGGAGGAAAATTTAAGTGCCAATTTGTCTAATACAGATTCGGTTGACGATGATGTAAAAAGACTTGCTTCTTTTCCTGAGTTGTCCCCCCATCCTATTATTGAGTTAGATTATGATGGTAAGATCACCTACATGAATCCGGCTGCGAATCTTTCTTTTACGGATTTGTCTAGTTATGATAACGATACTCATCCCCTGACAAATAATTTAACTATTCCTAAGGATACTCAAAATAGTCAGTTGGTGGTTCGAGAAATACAGGTGTGCGATCGCTATTTTGAACAATACATACATTATCTATCAAAATATAATGTTATTAGAAACTATATTTTTGACATTACCGAAAGGAAAAACTCCGAAGCAAAATTACAATATCAAGCCCATCATGATTCTTTAACAGGTATTGGTAATCGTGACTACTTTTATTGGGAATTAAACAACAAACTGCGCCAAGCGAAAAAATATAATCAATCCTTAGGGATTTTATTTGTTGATATTGATCGTTTTAAAAATATTAATGATACCTTGAATCATACTACGGGCGATCGCCTTTTAGAAAGTTTTGCTGATCGTCTTCTTTCTTGTTTACCTAATACCTGTTTGATGGCTCGTTGGGGGGGGGATGAATTTACCATCTCAATTTCAGAGGTAGAAAATAATACCGTTCAAGAAATTATTAACCTCATAACAGAAAGTTTGAGAGAGCCTTTTATAATTGATAAATATACGATTTATATTACCTGTAGCTTGGGAGTAGCGGTATATCCCCAAGATGGTAAAACGAAAGAACAATTAATTCAAAATGCTGATACCGCCTTATCTCGTGCCAAAAAAATGGGCAAAAATAATTCCCAATACTACACAACTCAATTAAGTGAAGAACAGATGTTATTATTTGAGTTGGAAACCAGTTTATATAATGCGATCGCCAATAATGAGCTATTTCTTAACTATCAACCCCAACTAGACTTAGAAAGTGGAAAAATTCACAGTTTAGAAGCCCTGTTAAGGTGGAAACATTCAGAACGAGGTATGATTTCACCAGCCACATTTATCCCCCTAGCTGAAGAAACAGGGTTAATTATCGAAATTGGAGAATGGGTATTAAAAACCGCCTGTGAACAAACAAGAAAATGGCTAGATTTAGGATATGATTTACACACCGTGGCAGTGAATGTTTCCGTAA
>PXEJ01000158.1 GCA_003566215.1 Cyanobacteria bacterium T3Sed10_376R1m
AAACTCCAGAGATAGTATGCTATAAAAGCTGGTACGCCCATAATTAGCGCATTAATTCCTAAGGTTGATAATCCGCCATGTTGAAAAAATACTGCTTGAAAAAATAAACCAATTAATATCGCAGGAAAAGCAAAATAACCTAAGATAATTCCCATTAAACCATTTAAAATTAAATGAATACTAAAGGGAGGAATAGGAATATGAATAAGAGAAGAAATAAAGAAAGTGGCGGTTAATAATGATGCCTTTGGTATTTCCTCTTGATAATTAGTTTTTTTGTTAATTTGACGTAGAGAAAACCATGTTAATCCCCCTGTGACGGCATAACCAGAAATCGACACCGCAGGGGGTAATAAACCATCGGGAATGTGCATTTCGATTCGTAATTAAAATTTTAGTAATATCTGAATTTGGTTAACGATTAATAGTTAATTTTTTTATTCTTCTAATCTTTTTTTTGGGCGAGAAAAAAATAAGGCTGTGCCGACAAAACCCCAAACTCCAGATACTGCCATTAATAGTTTTTGGGAATTGTTGGGAAAAGATTGCATACTGCTGTTATTGGGATTAATCTTGATTTGACTTTCTTTGGTGGAGGATTTGGTTTCATTTTCCATGTCTGAGTCTATTACTGTGGTTTGGGTAACAGGTTCGATAGGAATGTTAATTATACTACCATGACCTGCGGTTCTTACCCTTACTGTCCAATTTCCCGTGATACTTTTATCAGGGGTAAAGGTAAAATTGCCTTTTTCGTCAGCAACTCCTTGCAAGTATGGTTCACTCGGATTATCAGGGGCATAAACTACCACTTGGGCATTGCTCATTGGTTGCCCGGTGTCATATTGAGCTATAAGTGCGATCGCATCTACTTTTTCATAATTAATAATAGCACCATGGGCTAAAGTCTTGTTAACGGTAGAAATGAAAGATAAAAAAAAGGCAAAACTAAGCCAGGATAATTTAGTCAACATAAAAAAATTAAAAGATAGATTAATCTATTCCCATGGTTTAATAGCTATCTTTTTTTTTCAATACCCCTGTGGGGCATTCAATTTCTTTGTTTTCTAATATGCTTATCCTTCAATAGTATGTCCAGCATCAATGATAGCTTTTTTGATAGTCTCAATACTGCCTTGAGTCTCCACATTGACAACTTTAGTACCAACATCAATATTAACATCGGCTTGAGGCTCACTATTTTTAATTGCTTTTGTAATAGTTTCGGCACATACTTCACAGGCAATACTTGGTACTTTGAAGGAAAACATAATTTTTAATAATTAATAATAAAAAGTCTAGGATGTTGATAAATTAATCGTTCTGAATCCATCATAATCATATTTTATGTAGAAGTCAGTCTAATGAAAACTGTAGTAAATATAACATCTCCCCACAAAGATAAAGCTTGAAACCCAAAATTTATAGTTAAATATTAAAATTTGTTACGCATATAAGCACCAAAATCCGTTAAATTAGAAGAAAGAGCATAGCAAAAAAAAATCATGACATCATCCTCCATCGCTGTTAGAGAATTACCATTGTTTCCTCTGCCTGAAGTCGTATTGTTTCCCGGAAGACCATTACCATTACATATTTTTGAATTTCGTTATCGTATGATGATGAATACCATCTTAGAATACGATCGCCGTTTCGGTGTATTAATGATTGATTCTACCAACGGAGAAATTGCTCAAATAGGCTGCTGTGCGGAAATTATCCATTTTGAACGTTTACCTGATGATCGTATGAAAGTGCTTACCCTCGGGCAACAAAGATTTAGAGTGTTAGAATACGTCAGAGAAAAACCTTATCGGGTAGCCTTAGTAGAGTGGATTGAGGACATACCCACCCCAGACGATATGCAAGAAAAAGCCCATGAAGTGAGAAGTTTATTAGAAGATGTGGTAAAACTTTCGGCTAAATTAACTGACCAAAAAATAGAATTACCAGAAAATTTGCCCACCTCTGCTACAGAATTATCTTATTGGGTTGCGAGTAATCTTTATGGAGTAGCCACCGAACAACAAGCCCTATTAGAAATGCGTGATACTAGGGAACGTTTGCAAAGGGAAGCGAATATACTAACTACCACAAGAGGAAACTTGGCGGCTAGAACGGCCCTCAAGGATGCTTTAAATTAGCGTGGAGTGTTGTAAATGGATAAACAAAAATTGACTTTGCTAAATCTCTAGTCAATTTGGGCAAAATTTTCACCCATTAGGCATAAAAAATTAGTACACCATAATGCTATTGATTACTATTGCAAAGCCAAAGTGTTCTTAAAAAAATATATTATGCCTCGTTTTTTCCAGTTTGAATATACAAAATTAACAGAAAAACCGTAGGCACAAGTACAAACATCAATGTGGCAACAAAGCCTAAATCGTTAACTTGCATTTTATTAATTTCTCAAATATTAAATTAACCCTAACTAGAATATCATATTGCTGTCTCTAACTTGGTTTATGGATAAAAATTAAAATTAATCTCAACATAATAGTAACTTAGAACCTACTCAAAAAGTTTCATCGTCTCCATTGCCCAAAATCTATGTATATTAAAAATCTCATCTATTGAAAACCTAATAACAATGCCCCATGATAAAAAATATAAGTAACAATCCAAGCATACACCAGAGAAAAAATTAGGGACAATAGGGTAAAACCCCATGATTTTGACTCCGCCTTTACCGTTGCTACCGTTGTTAAACAAGGGGTATAAAGTAAACAAAATACACAAAATGCGATCGCACTACTAGGATTAATCGTAAGGGCAAACTGTGCCGACAAAGCTGAAGCCCCCATACCGTAAATAGTAGCAAAAGAACCCACCACAATTTCTTTGGCAATAAACCCAAAAATTAAAGAAAGAGTTAAATAAGGATTAATGCCAATAGGTTGCATAATAGGAGAAAGAAAAACCCCAATTTGCCCCCCCCAAGTATCTAAACCAGTTGCATTTTCAGGAAAATAAGTTAAAAACCACACCGCAACACAACCGACAATAATAAAATTAGTCGCTCGACGCAAAAACTCCTTCACCTCACCCCATCCCCTCAACAAAACCTGCTTAAAAGTAGGTAAACGATAGGGTGGTAACTCAATCACAAAAGGTTCTGTACTTTGAAACTGTTGGGTTTTACTAAAAACAAAAGCCACCGCAAAACTAGCCACAAAACTAAGAATATACAAAGAAAATAAAACAATAGGGCCTAAATTAGCAGGAAAAATCGCCCCAATAATAAAAACAAAAACAGCCAATCTCGCTGAGCATAAAGCAAAAGGAATAATCAACATAGACAATAGACGCATAGGGCGAGAGCGAATAATTCTCGTACCCATCAAAGCAGGGACATTACAACCAAAACCCATCATCTGCATCACAAAAGCCCTACCATCAAGACCCATTTTTGCCATAAAAGCATCCATCAAATAAGCCGAGCGAGATAAATAACCACTATCCTCCACCGCCGCCATCACAAAAAAGAAAATCACAATCAAGGGTACAAAAGATGCCACCGTTGCCACCCCAAGCCATAGCCCATTAAGTACAAAACTCTGCACCATCTCAGGCAAAGGATAAATAACCGGCTCAATAATTTGTTCCCCAACCCACGTAGTGACAATATCCATCACATCTTGAGACGGTAAGCCTAAATACCAAATTAAAAAGAAAATCCCCAACATAGAAGCGAAAAAAATAGGAATTCCCAACCAAGGATGCAGTAAAACATTATCTAAACTATCCGTAAAGGTTTTTACATCCTCAGAAGGCATTATCACCGTATCCGTCAAAATTTGTTGTCTTTGGCTATCTGTAATAGGATTATTGACAAAATAATCATTTAAATTATTAACAGTAAAAGAATTTTCTTGTTCTTTGATTGCCTTGCCCATAGCCGTCAAAACTCCCTCCCATCCTTTGCCATACTTAGCACTAATTAAAAATACAGGTATTCCCAACTCCTGTTCTAATTTTTGCTTATTAATCTCCACCCCATAGCGTTTTGCTTCATCAGCCATATTTAAAATGACCATAGAGGGTAATCCTAAAGCCTTTAGTTCTAAAACAAGGTTTAATTGGCGATCGACCTGAGACGCATTAATAACCACTAAAACCAAATCGATAGCAAAATTGCTTAAAAAATCTTTAACCACCGATTCATCTTCCGAAAAACCTTTTAAATCATAAATACCAGGTAAATCAACTATCTCAACAGTTTCCCCATTAAAAACAATTTCCGCCTGTAACAAATCAACAGTAATACCCGGCCAATTACCCACATGGGCATTAATACCAGTGAGACGGTTAAAAAAAGTCGATTTACCCGTGTTAGGTTGCCCAATTAAAGCAATTCTTTTTCGAGCATTACCTGTAACAATAGTTAAGGGCGAGTGACAAGTTTGCATTTTTTAGATCTTTTTGTAAAACACTTTTTCAGTAAACCCTAAATACATAATAATCGAACCATAATTAGATTCGCTTCAGCTTGACGAATAGCGATAACTGTAGTTTTACCAACTTGCACTTGCAGGGGACTTCCCCACCAAAATCTACGTAATACCCTCACGGTATTACCCTTAACAAAACCCATTGCTTTAAGTCTATTTTTTAAAACTTCCCCATAAATACCAGTATCAACACAATCTATCACAGCAGTTTGATTTTTGTTTAAACTCCCTAAACTGATTAATGTATCACTTTCATTAAGACTCAAAGCCCATCACCCTAGCCACTTCCTGTAAATTTACCTTAATACCTCTTCTGATATTACTCTCACTATTACTCATGGCATTATCAGGATCTTTTAAACCATTACCAGTTAAAACACAAACAACAGTACCATTATCGGGAATTCGATCCTTTAACTTTAATGCCCCCGCAACAGATGCCGCACTAGCCGGTTCACAAAAAATACCTTCCTCTCTGCCCAACATTTTGTAAGCTTCTATAATTTCTCCATCAGTAACCGCATTAAATTCACCACTAGAGGACTCCCTAACCGATAAAGCCTTATCCCAGTTAGCCGGATTTCCAATCCGAATAGCAGTAGCTATAGTATCAGGCTTCATAATCTGATGTCCTGCCACCAAAGGTGCCGAACCTGCCGCCTGAAAACCCATCATTCTAGGTAAACTATCACACCTGTTTTCTCCATGATACTGACAAAAGCCCATCCAATAAGCAGTAATGTTACCGGCATTCCCCACAGGAATACAGACCCAATCAGGAGCATATCCGAGGGTATCCACCACTTCAAAAGCGGCTGTTTTCTGTCCCTCTAAACGATAGGGATTAAGAGAATTGACCAGAGTAACAGGATAATTTTCAGCAATTTCTCTGACAATAGTTAGAGCATCATCAAAATTACCATCGATAGCCAAAACTTCAGCTCCATAAATAAGAGCTTGTGCTAGTTTCCCTAGTGCCACATAGCCATCTGGTACAATTACAAATGCTTTTAGCCCAGCCCTTGTAGCATAAGCCGCCGCCGCCGCCGAAGTGTTTCCCGTACTCGCACAAATAACAGCCTTGGCTCCCGCCTCTTTCGCTTTGGTGATAGCCATAGTCATCCCCCTGTCTTTAAAAGAACCAGTTGGATTTAGACCATCATACTTAACAAATACTTTAACATTACGTCCAATAATATTGGAAATGTAGGGAACAGGAATTAGGGGAGTGTTTCCTTCTCTAAGAGTTACAACAGGAGTGCTTTCGGTCACAGGTAAGTAGGCTCTATATTCTTCGATTAAGCCTCTCCAACCGCTTCTAGGGTACGCATTTATTGTGTTTGGGGGAATCTTCGTTGCTACCACAGGTGTTAATTTTGAATAGACAATTCTTTAAATTATAACATATCGTGGTCAAAAGTTTTTATTGACACAGACAGATTAATCAGTTATAATAATATGCTTGGAGTCAAAAAAAATATTAAATTTGGCTACAGCCGAAGACAGTGGGTGCAACAACATTGCTTAATTATCCTACTCAGGTTGATGCAGATAACTATTAACAGTGAATTTCAGATTATTTAATTGAGAAAATCACTAATTATATTAAAAAACTATCTTTACATCATCAACCCAGAACCCGGCTAGAAATAGTGAGGGTTTTTCTGTTTTTAGTTGTTCTATAAATGTTTTGGGCTAACCAAAAATCATCTTAAAAAACAACGAATTTTAAAATATCCGAGGAGGTGAGAACCATATCTAAATCCCTTGAGAGCAAACAAAAAGAAGTAGCCTATATCAAAGGCTTACTTGCCGAAACCCAATTAGCGTTAGTCATTGACTATCAAGGGCTTAGTGTTGCTGAAATTAGAGATTTGCGTAATCGCCTAAGAGAAAACAACAGTACTTGTAAAGTGACTAAAAATACTTTAATGAGTAAGGCTGTCGAAGGAGACGCAAATTGGGAACCAATTAATCAATTTTTAAAAGGTTCTTCCGCTTTTATTTTAGCTGACGCCGACAACATCGGCGGTGCGGTGAAAGCCTACCAAGCATTCCAAAAAGATCGCAAAAAAAGCGATTGTCGTGGCGGTGTTATGGAAGGTCAAGCCCTTACCAAAGATCAAGTCAAAGCCCTTGCTGACTTACCCACCAAAGAGGAACTCATTGCACAAATTGCTGGTTCTATTAACTCTATTACTGCGAAAGTGGCTCGTAGCATTAATGAAGTACCTAGTTCCTTGGCTCGTGCGGTGGATGCCGTTAAATCTCAAAAAGAAGCGGCTTAGGTCAAATCTTTTTGACTGTAGTTTTGTTGAATAATTTTTAATAGGAGATCGAATCTAATCATGTCTGATAAAGTAGCAAATATTGTTGAAGAATTAAAAACTTTAAGTCTTTTAGAGGCTTCTGAGCTTGTTAAAGAAATTGAAGAAGTTTTTGGTGTAAGTGCCGCTGCCCCTGTTGGCGGTATGATGATGGCCGCTCCTGCGGCTGGTGCGGCGGAAGAAGCTGAAGAGAAGACCGAATTTGATGTTGTTCTCGAAAGCTTTGGTGATTCTAAAATGAATGTTCTTAAGGTTGTTCGTGGAATCACTGGTTTAGGCTTAAAAGAAAGCAAAGAGTTAGTTGAAGCTGCTCCTAAAGCTATTAAAGAAGCTGTAAGCAAAGAAGATGCTGAAACCATGAAGAAACAATTGGAAGAAGCTGGAGCTAAAGTTTCTATCAAATAATTTCATTTCGTAAATATCCTTTCCCTATACTTTATTCTTAAGGTATGGGGATTTTTTATTGTTAAATTGCCCCAATCAAAATAGCGTGTTGCTTAATCTTGATCTGAAATACTATCGAATTATGATAAGTATTTGATATTCAAAATATGATTACTATTCCCCATTCCCAGTTCTCACGACTCCACTTTTTCCGCAGGCCCTACCTAATTACTTTTACCAGGGGGAATAAATCTTATTTCAATCCTTCTTCTAGTTTCATCTTCATCACGGTTTAAAGAAGCTAATTCTCCCGATGGTAAATATAACTGAGCGCCAGAATAAGCTCTAAATTGCAAGTTTTTTAACTCTTGTTGTGATTGTAATTCTTGTACCACTGCCAAAGCTCTCATTAGAGCTAAATCAGCATTTGAACCTGCTCTTAATTGGTTTACTGGGATTTCATTTTGTGATACCCTCTCTAGGTTTTCATCTAAATTGCCCATTGCTCCTAAAATTTGCCCATCCGTATGCCCAATTACTTGAATAAAGTCTATATCTCTTTCACGAATAATTGTTTCAATTTGCGGTAATATTTCTTCTTTTATGTATTTTCTTAATGGTGGGGTTAATTCTGCACTACCAGAGTTAAACTTAAAGTTACTAGATTCTTCATCAATTACAATGGGGGTCGCTGACTGTAATCTTTGATTTAATTCAAAGGATTGAAATAAAGCTAATAATAATAAAAAGCTCATAATCATAAAAGCGTTAGACATTAAATCGGTAAAAGAAGGAAAAACATCTAAATCTTCATTGTCTCTGGTATTTCGTTTTCTAACTCTCATCTTGTAAACCAAATTTGACTCATCAATGTAATGGATTTTTGTTTAAGTATCATGATTGATATTGTAGTTAAAAAAATAAAATAGAGCTAAGGGTGTAAAATAATTTTGCATTCATAGAGTTTTTAAATCATAAAAAAGTAAAATTGGTAAAGTTTTAATAATTTTAAATAAAGAAAATGCCCTGGTTCGTAAAAATAGAAAAAGGAATTGTACCGAAAGAAGTTTTTGATCAATTTGTTCCCCAACATAAAGAATATGTAAAAAACTTGAATCAATTAGGTCATGAAGCAAAAACGGGATATTGGAAACAAGATCAAGGGGGAATGTTATTGTTTAAAGCCAATTCCATGGAAGAAGCCAAAAAAATCGTTGAAAATGATCCTTTAATTAAAAATAAATGTGTTGAATATATCCTACATCAATGGTGTATAGTCGATAGTTAAAATTTCCCCTAACTCTAAATGAGTCCCATTGACAAAATTCCAAGCAGACTGTAGTTTTTTACCAGCTAATTGTACTTGCAAAATTAATAACAAACCTGAACCTGTTTGAACTACAAAACCAAAATTTTTGATAGTTTTAACTATTTCCCCTACCTCCCCTTTTATTTGCTCAAGGTTAGATAAATAGGATTTAACTTTGCTTAATTCTGGTGGTAATTCAAGACCATCTAAATCATCTAAAGGTAAAGTTTGACTAATCTTTAAATTTTCCCCTCTAAAAGAAGTCACACAGTTAGGATAAAAAGCCCTAACCTGATTATGAATTGCTAAAGCCGATTTTGACCAGTTGATTAAATAATCTTCTTTAGTTATTAAACGAGCGTAGGTAGCTAAATTATTGTCTTGGGATAGGGGTTTAATTTCGGGCAACTTAGCAAGGGTTTCCATCAATAAATTTGCACCTTGAAAAGCTAACCTTTGAGCTAATGTATCAGCATTATCGAACAAAGAAATTGGACTATGGGCTTCTAATAAAGTTGCCCCTGTGTCCATACCCTCATCCATTGCCATGGTAGTAATACCTGTTTTGGTTTGACCATCATAGATACTCCATTGAATAGGTGCCGCTCCTCGGTATTGGGGTAATATTGATCCGTGGACATTAATACATCCGTACTTGGGCATATTCAATATTTGAGAGGAAAGAATTTGTCCATAGGCAACGACTACAAAAAAGTCTGCTTGAGTTGTTTCTAATAGTTTAAGAGTTTGTTGATCTTTTTTGATGCGATTAGGGTGCCAAACTGGAATATTATGATTTAGGGCGACTTTTTTAATGGGGGAAGGAATGGTTTTACTACCTCGGCCTCGGCGTTTATCGGGTTGAGTGACAACGGCGATAACCTCATGATTTTGATCGATTAACAGTTTTTCAAGGGTAGGAACAGCAAAATCTGGGGTACCGAAAAAAACAACACGCATTATTAAGACTTGATTGATTTTAGTTTTTAGGTAACTCTCATGTTATCAAAATTAAGGGGTTCTTAATTGATTGATTGATTTTATTATGAATTTGTTTTTTTTTGGAGATAATTCAAGTTATTTTTCAACTGCTCAAACTATCCCCTTCTAGTTTTCCCCTTAGGATTGTTGCTTTATGGTTTATATTTTGGCAATTATCTGGAATTTGGATTGTAGATTTGAGAATATCGCCATCCTAGATTAAGTCGTGAGACGATGAATAGGGAATAGAGTTGACAACCCCTTATTCTCCCGTCAAAGTCTCCTTTTGAATTATTATGATAGTGTCTCAAAAAGCATTTTCAAGGTATTTATAAATAGTAAACTCATAACCCTGATATAATATTTTATTGTTAAGTACTTTAAAATTATTTGTATAATTTGTCAAACTATTTCTGTCATTTTTGTAATTAACTAAAGCAACATCAAAACGGCAATTATAACAATTATAATTATGATTTTTAGCAAGAAAAAGTTCCGCTGTCCATATAATTTTTTCTTGTTTTAAATTATTAATTGAAAACAAACCATTATGATCCCAATTATAAGATTTACGAGTTTTAACCTCCACAAAGATTAAATTAGAAGTGTTTTTTTCTAAAGCAATAATATCTATTTCACCCCAACGACAACGCCATTGGTTGTAGAGTATTTGATATTTTTTTTGCTCCAACCAAAAACCAATAACTTGTTCCCCTAATTCTCCAATTTTAGCCATAGTTAAAATTTAATGAACAATTTACTAATGATACCAAATTTGAAAAGAAGAATAAATTAAAAAGAAAGAAAATCAATGGCAAGAAAAGTATATTTAGCAAATTATTTTAGTAGTGAAAAATTCAAAAATAAATATAGCAATTATCATGGTTACGGGGTACAAAACGATCCCCCTAAATCCCCCACAAATTC
>PXEJ01000060.1 GCA_003566215.1 Cyanobacteria bacterium T3Sed10_376R1m
GATCGCAAATACAATTAAGTTTTTGGATAGAATATTGACGGCATTTTTTTGACGGCAAAATCCAGTTTCTAGCATTGCGAAACCGGCGTTCATGAAAATAACGAGAATTGAGGCAACCAATAGGAAAATTGAGTCTAAAATTAACTTGAGTTCATCAATGGTTAATTCCTCCGAAACTTCCATCGCATCCTGAGCATGGGCGGCAACGCTCCACACTACAAAAATAATGGCACTTAAAGGAATACAAGCGACCCAATAGGGGGAAAAAAGGTTACGAAACCAATTTATAGTACTAAGTATAACGCCATCTTGACCGTGCGATCGGGAGGCTTTATTTTTGATTTTTGTTGACATTATCACCATAGTTAATGAGATTTTTTGTAATTTCTTATCTACTGCAAAGAAGACTTCACCGTTTAATCCAATGACTGATAAATATTCTTACTTTTCCCATTACTGTTTCTGTATCAACAAATACAATCAAGCCATTCTCTATGGATAGCAAAGCAAAAAACCTACAAACAAACTATCACTCAATCAATTAATAAAAATAATTATTAATTATATTCCCTTATTCAAACATAAATAATAGCCAGGTAATTTTTACTATCTAACTAATTGAGATAATTTACTATTATTTGTTTACAAAAATGTAAACAAATATTTAATATAAACCATTACTTTCATCTATTTTTCAAAAGAAAAGTTATTAAAAAAAATAAATAAAAGGATTTAAATGTTTTATAGAATCTCAATAATTTTGTTGTGCTCTAACACATTGTGACCATAAAAAATAAATAATTCATTTTTATTTACAAAATTGAAGTATTAGTAATAATACCTATATAAACAATATATTCTTTTAGTAAATATTTATGAATTTTTCCACCTTTAAAAAGTACATTTTTGAAATAAATGTAAAAATAGTAGTTATTACAATATTTAGAAATTAATACTCTATAAAAATATAAAAATAATAAAACTATAGTAAAAAGGTGAACAAAAATGGTGATAATAAAAAATATCAGTGATATTCAACAAAAATATAATCTAGGAGAAAGAGACTTTCCCAAATTACAGTTAAGAAGAATTAATCTTAGAAATGCAGATTTGAGTGGAATAAACCTTCAAGGCTCAGATTTGAGTTATGCAGATTTGAGAAATGCCGACTTGAGTAAAGCTAACTTAAGCAATTGTTACTTTAACGAAGCCAACCTCCAAGAAGTCAACTTAAGCGGGGCAAATCTTCAAGGAGCCTATTTCATCAAAGCTTATCTAATTAAAGCAAATTTAACTAAAGCAAACATCAAAGAAGCTTATTTAACAGGAAGTTTTGTCACCCGTGCAAACTTTAGCAAAGCAGACTTATCCGGTACATTTCTTAACGGTACTCACTTAAGTGGTGCCAACTTTACAAAAGCAACCTATGACAATGCCACCAGATTTGATAAAGGATTTGAGCCAGAAAAGCTAAAAATGTCCGTTGTTTCATCCTTTGAGAGAGCCGTTGCCAACAAAGTAACCATCGCTGACATTGTTACCAACTTTGAAAATATCGCCTCTATTACCAGTCGTTATCTAGGTGGAACAATTACCGCTAAAAACTTTGAAAAATCACGCCCAGAAATAGAATGGCTCAATAGTTTTACCATGGACAAAAAAGGAAAAATTACCTTTTCAGGATCCTTAAACCATCAAGCTACCATGATTCAGTTGAAATGGTTAGAAAAATGGACTAATTCCTTTATAAAAGAATGTTCTTTAATCATTCAAGATTTACCTAATATCATTGAAGAAAAACATTTAACTATTGAATATTTACTTAAAAATAATGTTGCTTAGACTATTACGTATTATCACTTAAAACACTTAAGTAATGATAGTAAATGTATAGAAATGTTGAAAATTAAAGTAATATTAGAAAATAATAGCTAAACTGTAAATAGGTTAATTAGAGTTACTTTCACGTTTCAAAAATTAATAATAAAAGTAGCATAAGGATATTAAAATCTATGACTTTTACACAAACTAAACCTAGCATTACCGTTGATAAAATAACTAACAATCTTTGGAAAAGTAAATATCCCAAAAAACATGATCACTACACCATAGAAGACTTCTTTCATTTTGACAACACCACAGGCAATATTACCGACTGGAATGAATCTCGTAATGTTTTAGTAACAGAAGATTTTATTGTTGGTCTAATTGAGGGTTTAGAAGAAGAAGTTGGCTCAGCATCTAGTGTCGTAATGTACAACATAGGCAAGTCGTGGGGAATTCGTGATGCGGACTTTTTTATGCAATGGTTTCAAAAAGAATATGAATATTCCAAAGATGCCCATGAAATGAACCTACTATACGTCTTAGAAGCTTGGTGGTGGCCTTTTACCTCTCAAGGTTGGGGTAACTGGGATGTGGATTTAAGTGAACAGAAAAACGGTTTTATGTTCGTTAATATTTTCGATTCTGCTGTTGCCCGTACTTTAGGGGATGTAGGTAAACCTGTATGTCATATTTATGCTGGATTAATGGCTGGATTTTTTAGTCGTTTTATTAATAAACAGCTTAACTGTATTGAAATTCAGTGTTATTCCATGGGTGAAACCTATTGCAAATTCCTCTTAGGGAAGCAAGATAGAATCGATGCGGCTACCTTTTGGCAAAATGAAGGTGCCGGGGCAAAAGATATACAGAAAAAATTGATTAATGGAGAATATCTCAAATGAGTCTAACAAACCTATCCGATGGGGTTAGCGTTGAGCAATTTTTCTTGGAAGCTAATTGGTTAGGGATAAAAAGAATTAGTAATTTATCCTCCCAAGAATTGATAGTAACAGAACAAGAGATTTTTGTACCTACCCTAAACTTTAAACTTGAGCAATTTTTTGCTCACCATAATTGGCAGGGAGCGAAAAAAAGGATTGTCAATAAATCCACTGTGGTGGGTGAAAATCTGCCAGACGAGACTCCATTTCTATCTTTAAGTATGAAGGTTGGAGATTTTTTTCAGGGTATGAGATGGCAAGGACAAAAAACTTCCCAATCAGTGCAAATTGCCCAGTCTCCTAAGATTGCCGAAGTAGAGGGCATAACACCCCCTGCACAGGATTTGAATATGTCTGATTTATCCAGTTTATTTTAGTTGGGGAAATATAAAATCATGTATCCAGAATTACAAGCATTAATCCACGAAGCAGAATATTCTTACTTGCAGGGTGGAGATTTAGAAACTTTATCGAATCATGTTGCTACCTTAGGCGACAAAATGAGTGCTTACAAGGTTTTAAGGGATGAAGAACTTACCATTTTTCAAGGAGTGGCTGATAAGTTAGAAAATAAATTTCTTGATGATAGCGTTAAGAAGTTAGAAAATTCCCTTCAACATTGGTTATTGATTACTAGATATTGTGCCATGGCAATGTTACTAAATAATCCTGAATTTTTAGAACGTCGCTTATTGGAATGGTTGACGGATATTGTACAAGTTCGTGAAACCAGGACTATTGATGAGGAGGTTTACTCTTTGTTGGTAGGACAGGTAAAAAAAGTTTTATCTGAAGTTCAAGTAACTTATTTACTACCTTTTTTAACCCAAGCTAAAGATCATTTGGTGAGAGATGTTGTTGAGGTTTAGGGTATTTTATTTATTATATAGAGGATAACTTTATGATTTCGATCGCAACTTTACTAGAAAAAAAACCACTAAAGGGAAACTATTTTGCTCCAGATGCCTATGTGCAGGGTGACTTTGAGTTAGGATTGTTAGAAACTAGACAAGGTTCACGGTTAATAGCCTTACCGGAAGTATTTCTACAGGGAATGTATGACGGGTTACAAGAAGAAATTGGTCAAGCCTCTGGGGTTGTACTTTATAACTGTGGACGTTGGTGGGGAAAAAGTTTTTATCGTCGCTTTATTCAAGAAGTAAGCGAATATTACGAAACCCCCTTGGCACAAATGGAGATGATTGAGTTTATTAGTTGTCTGAAACAGTGCTGGAAAACCCACGGTTGGGGCATATCTGAATTTAACTTTGATTACTATGGTCAAGGATTTATTGTTATCAAAACAGTTAACTCCCCTTTTGCCGCCGCCGCCCCCCAAAACCAGCAATTTTCTTGTCAAACGGAGGCAGGAATTTTAAGTGCATTCTTTAGTCAATTGACTGGGGAAGAATTAGCCTGTGTACAAACTAGCTGTGAGTCTATGGGGCATGAATGTAACTATTTTGTAGTTGGTTTAAAAGAAAGAACTAAACTCGCCCATGGTTGGTTAGATGAAGGTCAAGATCATCCTACCATTTTAGAGCGTCTGTGCCATAGTACCATGTCTTAGATTGATCTAACTTTGGTTTATTCTGTCCCCCATTATTAGTTAATCTTAAATATGAGAGTAATAATTTTTTCTGAGGTTAAAAAGTAGTGGCTAAAACAATAAAATTAGACCCCATCGGCACTGAGTCTGTAATTAAAACTAATGATAATCTTTTATCTGGTTTGCTCAAAAATGACCTTAATGTAATGCAGGAGTGCGGTGGTCGTGGTATGTGTTCTACTTGCCATGTTTACATTAAAGAGGGTATGGAGAGTTTATCTCCCCTTAACCGTCGGGAAAAAAGAACTTTAGAAGTAATTACTACTTGTAAAATGAATTCCCGTCTCGCCTGTCAGGCTAGGGTTGTGGGTGAAGGGGTTGTGGTTGAGTTGCCGTCAGGGATGTATCTAAGCCAAATTGATGATATTGACGATTTAATCGGTAGGAGGGCTCAAAAAAATATCTTGCACCCCATTTCTGGCAAGATTTTGGTGGAGGAAGGTAAACTTATTACTCGCTCGATGATTAGTCAACTTCAAAATACGAAAGGAGAGGTTAATCACTATTTGGCACAAACTGACGCTATTTAAGTTGGGGAATTTTATCTTAATTTATTATTTTATAGGAGTTTTTGATTATGTTAAAGCAATTTGCTGATTTAACTGTTGAAGCCGATGGACGTTATGCCCAAGATTATGAGTTGAAATTTTTGGAAGATTATTTGGCAACTAAAGATTTACGCATGAGTGCCTATGTCAAGATTCGAGATTCGGCTAAGGAGATTGTAGAAGCGGTGAGGGTTGCTAAACAAAAACGTAATCCCAAATTTGAGGATTATTATGCTACTTGTAAGCGTGATTTGGTCGATTTATTACGTTACTCGGCGGCGGCTTTGTTGTTTGATGATATGGAACGTTTACGGACTAATATGCTGTTATGGTTTCAAACTATCTCTGTGGCGTTTAAGTTTGAGGATGATAATGTTGATACCTATGAGCTTTTGTTGAAGGCTATTCCTGAGTTTTTGACTCCCGAAGAGGCTCAGTTGGCTATTCCTATTTTTGAACTTAACTGTGCGGTTTTAGTTTAAGAATTTGATCATTCCCCTTTGTTGGGGGAGATTCTAGGGAATGTTGATTAAAATAATTATGAAAAAAATTAAGAGGATTTTATGGATAAGCAAGTAGATATTTTAGGCTATGTGGGATTAGGGGTTTCGGCGGTAGGTGCGATCGCATCTGTAAGTTTAGGCAATTTATTACCCTTATCCATTGGTTCGACAATTGGTATTGGTTGTAATGTTTTTAGCCGTAAACAATTTAATGATTCTTTGGTGGATACTATTAATGAGCAACAACAAACCATTGAAAAGTTATTGGATACCGTTAAAGATAATCATGAAACAATCAATGAAACTTTAGTTAATAGTAAGGCTGATTTTGGCAATCAATTAGAAGATTTTAAAGTTAAAGTTAATGATTTATTAGAAAACCATGAAAATAAATTGTTTTCTGAGGTGGGGCGTTTAGATATACAATCTCAATCTATTAAAGAAATTGTGGTTAATTTACGGGAAGTAGAAAATCTTTCTCAACAGTTACGGGTTACTCCTGAATCTGCTTCTTTCTTCTATGAAAGGGGTAATAGTCATGCTAAATTAGGTAATATGGCAGGGGCGATCGCAGATTACACCGAAGCCATTAAAAAAGACACCAATTATGCCGAGGCTTATCATAGAAGAGGGGTACTCTATCTCGAATCAGGAGCAAAACAAAAAGCCGTTGATGATTTGCGCAAAGCATCTTTACTTTACTTTGAAAAAGGAGAAATTGAAGGCTATCACCAAGCTAGAGAAATGAGCAAAAATGTTCATCAACTCGAGGCAGAGGGTAATGGCAATCGTAAACAAATGGTTATTGGTACAGAGTTGTTTTCTTCCTAACCTTGTCAAGTCTCCCGTAGTTGTCAATTGAGTGAGGGTGGGAGACTAGGGGGAAAGAATCAATTCTCTGACACACCTTCTTCTATCATTTAATACAGGCTTTAACAAATCCCAAAAATAGAGGATGGGGTTGATTGGGACGAGATTTAAACTCAGGGTGAAATTGAGTAGCAATGAAAAAGGGATGATTAGGCAATTCTATAATTTCCACTAATCTACCATCAGGGGATGTTCCACTTATTTTATAACCTGTTTCTAAAAATTGAGTACGATAACCGTTGTTAAACTCATAACGGTGGCGATGGCGCTCATAAATGACTTCCTCTTGATAGAGAGAATAGGCAAGGGTATTGGGGGCTAAACGACAGGGATATAAACCCAAGCGCATGGTACCACCTAAATCTATCACATCTTGTTGTTCTGGTAATAGGTTAATAACGGGGTTGGGGGTAGTATCATCAAATTCTGCACTATTAGCTTTTTCAAGGTGGGCGATATTTCTTGCCCATTCAATAACACTACACTGCATTCCTAAACATAGTCCGAGGAAAGGAATTTGGTTCTCCCTAGCATATTTAATCGCTTTTACTTTGCCATCTACCCCTCGATGTCCAAATCCTCCCGGCACGATAATTCCAGCCACATTATCAAGATATTTTTCCGCACCATGGGTTTGAATATCTTCCGCATCTACCCAATGTAAATCAATTTCTGCGTCTCCATGAATACCTGCATGGATAAGGGCTTCTACCACAGATAAATAAGCATCACTAAGTTGAATATATTTACCGACGATCGCCACTTTTAACTTATACTGAGGGGATTGTCTTTTCTCCATCAAATTTTCCCATGTGGCTAAATCAGGAGTGCGGTTTTCTAATTTTAAGCGTTGCAAAATCTGTTCAGCTAATCCCTCCTTTTCTAAAATCAAAGGTACTTCATAAATGCTACTAACATCGGAAGAAGTAATCACCGCCGAGGGTTCAACATCACAAAATTCGGCGATTTTATCTTTCATATTTAGGGGAATAGTGCGATCGCACCTACAAACTAACACATCAGGTTGAATACCTAAAGAGCGTAACTCCTTAACAGAGTGCTGAGTTGGTTTAGTTTTCAACTCCCCCGCCGCCCGAATCCAAGGAATAAGAGTAACGTGCATATACAAAACATTATCCCTGCCCACATCCTTACGAAACTGACGAATAGCCTCAAGAAAAGGTAAGGATTCAATATCCCCCACCGTACCACCAATTTCCGTAATAACCACATCAGGATTATTATTTTTTGCCACTCGATGAATCCGATGCTTAATTTCATTAGTAATATGGGGAATAACCTGCACCGTAGCCCCTTGATAATCTCCCCGTCTTTCCTTATTAATCACCGACTGATAAATTGAACCCGTAGTAACACTATTCAACCTCGAACTAGAAGTATCAGTAAACCTCTCATAATGTCCTAAATCCAAATCCGTTTCCGCACCATCATCGGTAACAAAAACCTCCCCATGTTGATAGGGACTCATAGTCCCCGGATCTACGTTAATATAAGGATCAAGTTTTAAAATAGATACGGAATAATTACGAGATTTTAGTAAACGCCCCAAACTAGCACCGACAATTCCCTTGCCAATACTAGAAACTACACCACCAGTTACAAATACGAATTTAGTCATTTCCAATAGAAAGTTTGTTGAGAATTAAAAATAAATAGTGAGCCATAAAAATAACATTACTGAATTTACCTCCTGTTTTTCGCCATTTTGATCTAAAGGTTTACGCACTTTTACCAAGAATTAACGTTTTTGAGATTCCAAACTAGGCTCAGAATGACATTTTTTCGTTATTACTGCGTAAGTCCTATTTGATCGATAAATTCAGTAATGGAATAAAAGTTATCAATCCATTGTTAACTGTTGATTGTTTCTTGTCAATCAATTATCTTGTTTCGGTCAAACCGTGAGAATAGTTTGTGGTAAAATAACTAGAAACTAAACAATACCATGGAAAATCATGACTTCTTCCACTGAAGTTAATAAACCTAGTACCATAGAAAGTGTCATTAAATTATTGCGCTGGGATAAACCTTCTGGTAGGTTAATCCTCATGATACCCGCTTTGTGGGCAATTTTTATGGCTGGGGAGGGGCAACCCCCCATTAGTTTAGTTATCATCGTCATCTTAGGCAGTTTAGCTACTAGCGCCACGGGATGTGTTATCAATGACCTTTGGGATCGCAATATTGACGATAAAGTAGAAAGAACAAAAAAACGCCCCCTTGCTTCTAGGGAATTATCCGTAAAAGTTGGTATAGTCGTGTTTTTTATCTCTCTAGGTTGTGCTGCCGCCTTAGCTTTTTTTCTCAATCCCCTCAGCTTCTGGTTGTGTGTGGCTTGTGTACCCGTAATCGTTTTTTACCCTTTAGCAAAACGAGTTTTTCCTATACCCCAGTTGGTTTTATCCATTGCTTGGGGTTTTGCTGTGTTAATCAGTTGGAGTGCATTAACCGGTAACTTAACCAATAATACTTGGATTTTGTGGGGGGCAACAGTATTATGGACTTTAGGATTTGACACGGTTTATGCAATGTCTGATAAAAAAGATGATTTACAAGTAGGTATTAATTCTAGTGCGATCTTTTTTGGGGATTTTGTTGGGGATATGGTAGGTCTTTTTTTTGCCCTGACTGCTGGTTTATTCGATTACCTTGGCACTATAAATGGTTTTAACTTCTTTTTTGGGGTGGCATGGGCGATCGCAGTCATCCTTTGGGTAGGACAATATATCGAATTGAGACAATATAATCAAGAATTAATTAACTATAACGGTATTTTTGGACAAAATGTAATTATCGGTTTTATACTTCTGTTAGGAATTATTATAGGTATTAGATAAGGAAAAATAACATTGAGTACAAAAGACTGGTTAGGATTAATGATTGGTAACTCCCGATTACATTGGGCTTATTTTTTCAACTATAAGTTACAACAAACCTGGAATACCTCCAAAGCAAATTCCTTAAAAGAATTAATCACTATCCTACCCCCTGAGATTAACCGTTATTTAGAATTACAAATTCCCCTATACATAGCCTCCGTCGTACCTTCTGCCACCACCATTTATCTAAAACTACCCCAAACAAGGATTATTAACGCCAAAAAAATTCCCATTCAAGGAGTTTATTCCACCATGGGCATTGACAGAATTTTAGCCCTATGGGGAGGGGGTTGTCGTTATCAATTTCCCTGTCTAGTTATCGATAGCGGTACAGCCCTAACCGTTACAGGAGCAAACGAAGGTAAAAAATTAATTGGTGGAGCAATTCTACCCGGAGTCAGACTACAAATAGAATCTCTGTTTTTTAACACCGCCGCCCTGCCAGAAATAGAAATTTTAGAAACCATAACCCCTCGTTGGGCAATGGATACCCCGAATGCTATTCAAAGCGGTGTTATTTATAGCATCTTAGGAGGAATAAAAGGATTTGTTGATAATTGGATTAATCAATATCCCCACAGTTCCATTATTTTGACAGGGGGTGATACATTCTTATTAAAAAAATATTTAGAGGAAGTTGAATCATCCCTCGCCACAGAGATGATTTTTGATTCGGACTTAATTTTTTTTGGGATGCAAGAATATATCAATAGCCTTTGCTAATCTCCTTGCTAAGTCAAACCTAATAAACAAGCCATCAAAGCCTTTTGCCCGTGCATTCTATTCTCCGCTTGGTCCCAAATTCGAGACTGATTACCCTCCATAACCTCCTCCGTAATTTCCTTTTCACGATAAGCAGGAAGACAATGTAACACAATAGAATCCTTAGCAGATAAGTTGACTAAATCTTGATTAATTTGATAGGGTATAAAAATGGGAACTCTTTGTGCCGTTTCCTCCTCTTGTCCCATACTAGCCCACACATCAGTATATAAAACATTAGCATTTTCCACAGCCTCTTGAACATCTTGGGTAATAACAACCTGTTCAGGTTTAGTAGCTAAATCTTGCGCTCGTTTGACAATTTCAGGGGAAGGTAAATAACCTTGAGGACA
>PXEJ01000141.1 GCA_003566215.1 Cyanobacteria bacterium T3Sed10_376R1m
AGTGAGCTTGGCGCGCTGGTCTTTGGCGGTGGCCAGTTCCTGTTTGTGGGATTGCAGGGTGGTCTGGAGATCTTCGGCTTGTTTGGCCTTGGCTTCCAGTTGGGCGCGCAGATTGGTACTTGCTTCTTCCAAGGCCTTGAGCCGCTTTTGCTGCTCAGGAAGGCCGGACAGATTTTTTTCGGCCTCGGTGAGTTTCTGCTGTGCCTCATCGCGGGCCTGGGTGAGTCGGGCTAGGTCTTTCTTGCGCTCGTGCAGTTCGCTGCCCAGCTTTTCGCTGGTGGTTTTTTGTTCGGTGAGTGCGGATTCGAGTTGCTGGTTTTGGACCAGCTGGGCTTTTTGTTGTTCTTCGGCCTGGGCGTGGGCTTGTTCGGCTTCGGCCAGTTGGGCCTTGAGAGCCTGGACTTCGTTGTTGTGAGCCTTCTTGGCCTCGACCAGTTCGGCCTTCAGGCGCTTGCATTCCAGCGCCATGCGGTCAAGGCGCAGGTGGTGGCGCGGCCAGTCGGCATCGCTGATGTCGGCCCGGGCCTGGGTGGTGTAGCCGCGCTGCTCCAGGGCTTCCAGCACCGCCGGGCTGCTGCTGGGGGTGGCGTCGTAGAAAGCCTCACTGCCGGCACGCACGATCAGGCGACTGAAGCGTTCAAGCGCCTGGCACTCGGCCAGGGCGGTGAGGATGGTCAGTTCCTCGCCGGGGGCTTCCAGCACCAGCCAGTTGTGGCCGTCGGTTTTCAGCGGCAGTTGTTCGATCAGCTGTTTGACCGAGAGCGTGGAGACTTCGGCCCGGCCCACCTGGCGCAGGCCGGGCAGTAGGCTGTATAGCCCCACCGGCTCGCGCAGGCTGTCGAGCTCGGGGAAGTTGAACAGGCGCAGGCTGGCGCGGCCGGTGCGGTCGGTGACGGCGACCTGCAGCACGGTGACGTTGTCCCAGCCGGCCGCCTGGGCCTGAAGCTCGGCGCAGGTTTCAGGGTTGGGCTCGACCAAAACGATCTGGTTGGGCGCGACGCGCTGGTAGTCGGGCAGTTCGGAACATAAACCCGCACCGATGTGCAGGATGATATCCGGCTCGGGCATCTGGCCGAGTTGTTGTTGTAGCCAGTCCACTATTGGATTACTTTCCCATGAAAGGTCGGAGCAGCAGGCGGATGGGGGCGGTGATTTTCCAGGAGAGCGAGCTGCGCAGGGCTTTTTCCGTGTCGGTGAGGCGCTGGACTTCGTTCGTGAGGGCGATTTTTTGCTTCTCTTGCTCATCGAACTTGCTTTTGCTGGCGCTATGCTCCAGGAAATAGCGCTCCAGCTCCTCTTGAACGTGGTGAAGCTGATGCAGCAGCAGTTCGTTCTCTTCTTTCAGATCTTCATTTTCTTGCCGCAGCTTGGCGTTGTCTGTTTGCGATTGCTGTATTTCGGCTTTCTGCCGGGCCGTCTCTTCTTGGGCAGCGTTAAGTTCTTTCTCGCGCTCGCGCCCTTTCAGGAATACGGACTCCAATTCTTCCTGCGTTTGGTTCAACTGGGCCAGCAGTCTTCTGTTTTCTTCTTTCAATCCATTGACCTGGGCCGGGGGGATCGTGGATTTTTCCCGATAGGTTTGAAAGCTTGATGACAAATCGATTTTCGATGCACCGCCGGCTGCGGTCAGCGGCAGGGCACTAACCTCAAGTTCGGCGGCAATGCGGCGGGCCCGCGGGCTGTGGTGGCAGGCCCGATCGGCGATCAGCAGGTGCACGGGGTCTGCGTTGGAAGCCGGTGAAGATTCAGCGGACTCAGATGACCCTGCAGACTCTGGCCGCGTTAACGCCAGGTCCAGTCGCTGGTTGAGTTCTTCGATCAGGTCCGCGGGGTTGGCCAGGGCGGCAGAATGCTCGACGAGGATAATGCGCCGTCTGGCCTGGCGGAAGATTCCAAGAATTTCTTCTGCGCGGCTCAGCCAGTCTTCGAGCGCCTGTTCCGGGGTCACATCGTCGGCTATCGCTCCGGCGATGGTCGGAATCGGCGCCGGATAGATCAACAGCAGGGTGGAGTCGGGCTGTGCGGCCAAGGCCGCTTTCGCCCGCTCCAGCGCGCCGTCGGGCTCAAAGCTTCGCAGCAGCGTTGCGCCATCCATTGATGGGGCGCGCTGGTTTTCGCAGCCCTCGAAGCAACCGGCAGTTTTCAAAAAGGCGCCTATCGCGGCTGCATCCAAACCAGGTGCTGCTGCCAGCAAGATCTGCGGCGAGCCCGTTCCTGAAAGCCTGGAAGCTTGATTTTGTGTGCCCGTTTTCCCCTGATCTAACATTCTTTTCATGATCTTCTCCCCATGCTGATCGTCCGTTCTCCAGGCACGCTACCGCCCTTGGAGTTCCCCACCGTCTTTCGCGATTGCTGATTGGTTGGCGTCAGTCCGAACGGCCACTAACGCTAATCTCTCAGTTTATCGCAGGACGACCCCATAGGGGCGACGTGATTACCGCGTGAAAGCGCAGCAGCCAGTAGATATCCCCAATTTTCATAGATATAAAATCTATCCACGCCATGTAAACCTATCGGCAGCACGCTCAGGCGGTTATTATGTGATTTTATTCACATTTTTTACTACCGCCAACAACGAAAATAGATCTGCTTGTAGCGTTCAGCCATAGCCGCGCAGTTTTGGCGAAGGCCTTCTTGTGCTTGCCATTTCTCTACTTTTCCAGCAGCCTCCTGATACCGGGAGGGATCTGAGCGCAAGCCTAGAATTAGCTGTTTTAATTCAGCGGTATCTCCAGGACTAATCAGCCACCCCGCACCAGATTGACGAACACGCTCTCCGACAGCACCGCAGTCTACGCCTATCACCGGCAAACCGGCCGCCCAAAGTTCTGTCAGCGTGTGGCACCAGGTCTCGGGCCAGATCGACAGCACAGCACCGAGATGCGCACCGATCTCCTGAGCATGTGCGGCAAACTCGGATCGTTCGTAAGCACCATGCACGACCACCTCGGGTGGCGGCTCACCGTCAAGCCAACGACCTAGCACATGCAGCTCAATGCCCAATTCGCCCGCAGATTCCGCCAGCTCGGAAATCAGTGCCGATCCCTTGGCCGGGGTAAGTGTAGCGGGCACAAGGATTCGCATCAGGCCATCGGGGTCGATCTGGCGCGGCGGAAGGAATGAACCAAAGTCACGGCCGTGAGGGATGATTTCGAAGCGATGGTCCTGCAGGATCGGAAAATTTCGCAGAATGATCTCTTGTGCCGTGCGCGATGTGGTTACCAGTACATCGGTGTCGGAAAGAACTTTTGCAAAAACAGATTGCCATTCCTTCACCGCCGCATGCTTGAGTTCGGGCACCTCTTTGTCCGGCCATAGTTCTGGTGCACAGTGTCCGTCACTTGCCGTACAGGTACCGCCGCAGAACTGCATACGCTCATCCAAAAGCTTCACATTAGGACAGACGGTATAAAAGTCATGCAGCGAAAAAACTACAGCAATTTCCATGCTTTTCGCCAAACCAATCAAGCCCAGGCTATGGCGCGCGATGTGACGTACATGAACCAATTCGATGGCGTACTGATATAGCCAGTTGGCGATTAACGCATCGTATTCTTCACTTAAGTGAGGGAAAGCGCGAATGGGCTGAGAAAGCACCGCATAGTCGACAAGGGCCATCTCGCCGCAGCGATAGCTGAAAAGCTCGACGATCTCGCCATTCGATCGGAGTAGAAAAGTCTCCAGCTCGTCGCCCAGCGAATCCATAAGGTCGCGATTAGTCAGCGATGTGCCGGCATCCTCAGGAAGTGCGGCGATAACGTATAGCACGCGCTGTCGGACCTTGGCATCAGGCATCTGCAGGCACTCAGTGACCTTACGTATATGGGCCCTGGCCCTTTCCATGTCTGGCGAGCGAACAAAAGCCTCTACGCGCTGTAAATAGTGTGGATATCGCTTTACGACCTCGGTCAGGCCTTTTACCGCAAGCTCCTTGCGACGTGAACCGAAACTGGCGGAACGATGATGAAAAACATAGGTCGCGCAGTCCACGAGGTGGCGCCATCCAGCCTGCCTGGCACGCATGCAAAATTCGTTCTCTTCACCATATCCCACTGGAAAAGCATCAGCGTCAAAAGCACCAACTTGGTTCAGGCATTCTCGACGGACATACATACAGAATCCGTTGCCGGTGGGGGTTTCCGGAGAAGTCAATTGATCAGTCTGGGCAATGGCGCGGCTGAACGCCTCACTAGAGAACTGATGGGGCACTCGGTTCTCCTGCTCCATAAAAGGAACCGAGAACGCGCCAGCATTATTTGAAACGGCGGTAACCGTTCCAATATCATTAGCGCTGTTGGCACATATCTTTAGTCTTCGAATAAACCCAGGTCCGACCCTCGTATCACTATTGAGCAACACCACATCGTCTTGGCCGACATGAGCAATGCCACGATTGACGGTAGCGGTATAGCCCATATTCGAAGGATTGACGAGAATTTCGAAACGCGGATCGGATGCAATCGATTCTAATACGTGACTCACGTCCGTATCGTTACTCGCATCGTCAACAATGATTATTCGAATGGAGGTCGGAGCGTGAGCTTGCAGCGATTCAATACATTCCTTCAAGACAGCAGCCGCTTTGTAGACCGGCACGATCACGCTAACGCCCGTATTCCCCGCTCTTTTCAACGACCCAATCACATCCAGCGAGAATCTGGAGCGAACATCGCGGTCACTTAAGTCCAGCGAGTCCCACCACATTCTACGTGCCGGTGTCGGGCGACACAGATCGCCTGCCTCACGACCTACCAACTCGTAATAAGCTAACGGACTGAGCACCCCATTGCCCGCTTCGGGGTGGTTTTCCAGATACCACCCGGTATCGAACCAGGGGCTGGGGTTGCGCTTCTCGCTTTTTCCCTTGAGGAGGAAGTGGTTCAGTGCATCAGCCTGCGACTCGCCGACATCCGGATATCGCGCGAGGTACCAAGCGGGATCGAACAGCGGACTGTTCTTGATCAGCTCGCGTTGTGCTGCAATACCGACATCCGTTCCAAGCCCGACGCGACCCGATCGCCGGGCCGCTTTTGTTGGGAAGCGGCCCTCCCGCTTGCCGCGAACCACGTAATGCAGCAGCGGATTGACTCGGGCCTCAGCCACGTCTGGATACATCCGAAGATCCTCTGAACTGCTGAAACCCGGCGATGGATCGAGCCCGGCTTGAGCCCCCTTTGCCAGGAAGTGCAACAACGGGTTGACGCCTACCCGATCGACCTCCGGATAGTTCAGCAGGTACCAGCCCGGGTCGAACTCCGGATGGGGCTGGCGACCCTCCGCAGCGCCATGCGCCAGGTAGTGGATCAGCGGATCGGCGCCTGCCTGGGCAACGTCAGGGTAGCTTTCTCGATAGAAATCGGCATCGAACAGCGGATGAGCGTACCGTCGTTCCGGCGGCGGCGTAGACAGATAACATTCAAGCGTGCTTTTGCTGCGTTCCGTGGCGGCCGGATGATGACGCAGGTACCAGCCTGGGTCGAACAGCGGGTGCGGCTTGCGCCCTTCGCGACTTCCCCGGGCAAGGTAATGGACTGCGGGGTCGACACGCGCCTCGGCGACGTCGGCGTAGACTTCCAGATACCAGTCAGGCTCGAAAAGCGGGCTGCCCGCAATTCGGCGAGCTCGCAGTCCGCGGCCGATCCATTCAGAAAGCGATGACGGCCAGGAAAAGATGCCCCGCATTTCAGCGACAGACGTCAGTCACGAGTGATTGAGCGCTGACGAAGCTCGCCCAGCGTCGCATAGTCGGCCGCGTACAACTTTTTGGCTATCGCGGTGGCCTCGCTGCAGGTCTGCAGCCCGTTCTTGGGCCAGGCCGATAGGGCGTCGGCACGGCTTAAGGGCTTTTGCCATAGTTCCGGATCGATGGCATTTTGGCTACCGTCCGGCGCGTGCCGGTGCGAAGCCCGCTCGATCGACCGGCGGCGGCGCACGGACGACGCTGCCGGATCGCGGCCCTGGTCAGCGTCGATGCCCTGAAGCGATACCTCGAGATCCTGCTCATCGATCACGATCAGGTATAAGCGCCCAAAGTGCAGCAGATCCAGGGGATGACGCTGAAGGCGATGGTGGATATTGCATTGCGCCAGGTTGATCTTCGACAGGTAATCCAGGAAATTGCCGTACGAGAAGCCAAGACGATGGTCGATGGCACGGCCGAGAACGCACGACATGAGCCGGTCTTCGTAGCCGTTGGCAAGCGCATGGCGGTATGAGGCGATACAGCGGCGCGCTGGATCCCGCATGACCTTGACATAGGTCCATTCCCCGGGCCCCTCTCTCCCCAGGCGTAGACAGGCTTCCTGATGTGATTGAGAGGAAGCGAGCACCTGCGTTCGATAATCGTGCGGCCAGGATGAAAATGCTTCGGCCTGATCGAGCAGGCCAAGTCGTTCAAGATGCCAGATCAAGACATGAGTGCAGGCCGATTTTGCCGACCAGGAAACGGCGGTGCGCCGGACTCCATCAAGCAACGGCTGCGGACGCCAGCGCAATCGGGCTTCCAATGAAACATTGATTGCAGACGGCCGATTAAGCAGAAGGTCTGCGGCCGGATCAGGACTTCGACCCTCATTTTCTCCAGACACAATACAATGCCAAAGCGCAGGCAGGCCTGCCTGCGCTACGTCCGGGTTGGCTTCTAGATATGCGCAGGGGGAGAACTTCGGTCCGGGATCCCGACCCTCGCGATGGCCGGAAGACAGGTAGTGAACCAACGGGTCAATTCCGGCTTTTGCCACATCTGGATATGTGGCTAGATACCAGTTCGGATCAAATAAGGAGGAGCAGGCTAGTCTTCTCGCACGTATCTTCAAACGCCAGCGGCGCAGGAGATGACGTGTGTCATTCAAACCTGTCTTGAAAGATAATTTCATTGGAATCAGCCACCACCTGAACCGGGCCGGTCGCGTAGCGGATAGTTCGATTGCGGCCATCGTCGATTACGGTCAGGATATTGTACAGACCCTCGGGCACGGCGCTGGTCTGCCAGGAAAATGATCCGCCGGCTTCTGATTGGGCAAGGTTCTCAATAATGACCCCCTCATTGCCGTTGAATGGAACAAGGTCGGTATCGTAATAGAGGCTGATAATCGCATCATCATCGCGATCAAAGGATTCCCATTGTAATTCAATGCTTCCCGGCACAACATGAAACGGCGACAACACAAAACTGTCGAGGCGAATATCTCGGCAGTTTTCAGGAGTCGGGTTTTGGGTGCATTGATCGGAAACCGGGAATTCGTGCGGATCGATCCGAATATACTTCACGGTTCCGCCCCATCCTTCATCGGTTCCTTCGGTCGGAAAGTCGGTCAAATCGCCAACGCAATATTCATTCAGACCCTCCTGGACCACGATATCTTTCCCAGTAGAAAGGCTGGGCCGGTTGTTGCCCCAAAATAAGCGAGCTACCGAACCAAGACCGATATCTCGCGGCCCGGCGACTTGCAGGGTGTAGCACAACATCCGATAGTGCGTGGTATCGATATCCACAGTGGTATCGAAAAGAATCCGCGGATCGCTGCCGGTGGGGCGTGCCGTTAGGGAGCCCACAGGGTTGTCATAGCGGATCCCAGTCATCCCAAGCGCATCCAGAATATCGTCGGCGTCGATGCTGGTCCATGCGTTCCCGGTTTCTGTAATGCCGTAGGCCCGACTCTGATCCCCCTTACGATCTGGGACCGTCATGCGCAATACGGGGACATCATTGATGGCCACGGTGGCGGCAGCGAAGTCCGTGGATTGGCCGTCGGTGACACCGATCTGGTACTCGCCGGACGGAAGCATACGAAGATCAACCTCGGTTTGATTGCCCGTTACGCCCGAGGCGACTACATGAACAAATTCACCATCGGTGGCCACTATCTCGTACGGTCCTGAGCCGGCGGCATTCTCCCACTCCAGCGCAGGACCTGACGGGGTTAAGGATTCTGCAGTCAATCGAATCCAGTCGATTTCAACCTTGACATCCGCGTTCTTGGTTGGATTGAACCGCAGTCCCCGAACGAGTGGCACATCGGTCCACTGGATATTGCTGTTGGGCTGTAGATCGCCCGGGTCGGCAAGGTCCCATTCAATGACGGTCCAATCTTCGTAGGTGCTGCGACGCCCGGCAGTGACGCCGACGTTGCCCGTAGTTTGCCAATCCGAATCCTCAAAAAAACGGGCCACGAAGGGCTGGGTTTCCTCCAGGGGTTGTCCATCCGAGCGGCGCATCCTGACCTTGACGCTGAGGTAGCGGTATTTATCTGTTGAGATTGGGTAGCGCTCGCCGGTTTCCAGTCCGCGGAAAGCCCCGATCAAGCCGGGGAATACCGTCCAGAAACGGTTATCGTTACTCCCTGTCACGAAAGAATAGACACCATCGGCAAATGTTTCGCCGACAAGATCCATCGACTCGGTAAGAATAATGTCCTCGGGTTGCTGCATATCCCAGGGATTGGCCATGATATAAGTCGCAAAATCTTGTCCCTGAGCGACGCGAATCAGACTTCCGCTCGGCTGGGTGACCGTTATCTCAGCAATCGCTGTTTGCAGCAGACCGCCAAGCAAGAAAACAAGGATGACACTAACTCGGTTTGACACCTTAAAAGCCTGCGCGAAGAGTATGTGGTCGACTATAGCGTTTCTGTGGCTCAGTTTTTTGAGCTGGCGCAGATTTTGTTCGAACACATTGCTTCTCAAGCGTACCCGAAGGCCTGCAGGTAGCGTTTAAATCGCTGATCTGCAAAACGGCCTTGCTGCGCATCCAGCTCCCGCGTCCAGCGGCCAATAGACGCTGCAGCGCTCGAGGACGTCTTATGCCACCAGCCGCCCCACCGAAAAGCCGAGGTTGTGATGCGCTCCAGCGTTTGAACAGGAACATCGAGTTCCAGCCACTGACAGAGTCCGGCAAGGGTTTCAACGGGTTTTTGCATCAGATCCTCGTATCGAACAATCCGCTTGGACTCTCGACGGTTGCCCAGGAAGGAATCCACCATGTCGTCAGCATGTTTGCCAAGCCCCGTTATCGCCGCCTCTAGATCTTCCGGCTCTGCGTCGCCGTCGGCATAAAAAAAGCCCGGTTGGAGCAGAATATATCTCGGGGATCGCGAACCAGATAGACCGAACGAGTGCCCTGACGGTAGAGATCGAACAACTCATCGGGGCTCTGAGTCCAAGCGCCATTGCGGATATACAACGCCTTTTCACAAAAGTAACGCAATCCAACACCGTTTTTTGCCGCAACAAGCTCATAGAAGCCTTGTACTTTGGATTGGAAAAAGCGACGAAAGTCTTCACGGTAGTCGTTTCCAAAATAGCGCTGGTAGCCTTTGGAAAGACGCCTGTTGAAGGGGTTTCGGCCAATCCAGTGCTCGCCCTTGTCGAGATGGAAAAAGTTGGGTCTATCCGAATCTCGCAACGGATTTCAGGGCTGATCCGGTCTGATTTGAGAGGCCATGGGGCCTCCTGTAAAGTTTTGTTTTCCAGAACAAACAACACAGGAGGTAAACCCCCATGGCTGTCTACAAGCTTATCGCAAAGCTGCTCAAGTTCAAGGGTTTCCGGTGCAATGGACTGGCCTTTCGGCGCGGCAACCGGCTCGAGGTATTGGTCAAGCCCTACAAGAACGGCTGCCGCGGCCCGGAATGCGGCCGGCGGGGACGTATCGTTCGCCAGCGCTCCGAGCCGCGCTACTGGCGTGACATTCCGGTCGGGCCCTGGTCGATCTGGCTGATGTACTGGCCGCGTGAGATCTGTTGTGACACCCACGGCCGGGTGACCGAGCAGCTACCCTGGGCTGAGGCGGGTAGCCGGGTGAGTCACCGCTTTGAATACCTGATGCTGCGCTACTGTCAGATCATGCCGCAGAAGGCCGCCGCCCAGCTCCTGCGGTTGCCCGCCTCGACCCTGTCGGACCTGCTCCATCGCACCATTGGCCGGCTGCGCGAGGGTCACCGCATCCGGGGCCTCAAGACCATCGGCTTGGACGAAATCTCCTATCACAAGGGTCACAAGTACGCCACGCTGGTCTACGACCTGAAACGCTCCTGCGTGGTCTGGATCGGCCAAGGCAAGGGCCGAGCGGCGATCGACCGGTTCTTCAACGAAGCGCTCAGCGACTACCAGAAGGCCAGGATCCAGGC
>PXEJ01000181.1 GCA_003566215.1 Cyanobacteria bacterium T3Sed10_376R1m
CGTTTTGGGGTGTGGAGCTATGTGTTGGTGGGGGAGATAGGATCGGGTGTTGGTATAGGGTGGTGGGGGTGTTCCACGTGGAACACTGGTGTTTTTGGGGTAGAATATTGGGGGTAGAATATTGGGGGTAGTTGGTGATGGGGGTGTAGGAGGGATTGGGATATGAAGGTTAAAGGGCGTCGGGTAAGGGTTGATTTGCGCAACGGGGCGTATTTTGTGTTGTTTGTTGATCGGGAGCCGGGTGGTCGTTATTCGGCTGGTCAGTTCGATGCGTCTTCGACGACGCGCGAGGCGGTTGTTGATTGGGCACGTGGGCGTGGGCATCGCGTTGACGGGGAGGGGTGCTAGGTTATGGGTTTTCTGCGAGAGGGTCAGTTGTGTTATTTCCCTTGGGTTGAGGGTGCTCATCAGTTTGACAAGGCGGGTTATCCTCGGGAGGTTTTGCGTCTGGATTCGGAGGGCACTCCTGTTCGACGTGCTGGTATGGATCTTTTATGGGTTAGCAACTTGTGGTTGCTCGGGGATGCGGTTCTGGTTGAGGGGTTGCTTGGTGAGCGTCTTGGGGAGTGCGTGTTTGATTTGCAGACAGCGGATGATTGCTATTGCGCGGATTTGCTTGAGTCGGGCGGGGAGGTGTACATTTCGTTACAGGGGAGTGGATGGGCGGATTTGGGGTTTCCGTTTTATGATGACGCGATCACGGTTGAAGATCCCTACCGGACGGGGTTGGGGTGTTATGCATTGGTTCGCGGAGCGGGTGCGGAGCGTTTCCGTGCGATAGCGGCTGAGGACAGGTTGCCGGATTACCGTTCTGTGGTCGGGGAGGATGACTGGCGGGAGATATTTGTGCTTCCTGCGGGGTAAGGTGGTTTTGCCCGGATAAACAGAAAAATTGTTTATCTTTGGGGTTTCGGGGAGCAGGTGATTCGGGATGCCCGGCATGATTTGGAGGTCTTGGAGTCTGCTGGATTGTACAAGCCCGACCGCGGGTGATGTTCAGGAAACGGGGAAAGGTATACATGTCGGGAGGGACGTGTATAGAAAAGTTTGATTTTTGAACATAGGGGTATAATGATGTTTGAGTATTTTGGCATGTAGCTCAATGGTAGAGCCTCGGTCTGTTAAACCGATGGTTGCTGGTTCGAGTCCAGCCGTGCCAGCCAGTTCGGGGGGGGTGTGTTATGAGTGAGAAAGCGGTGCGAGAGGCGGTTTGCGAGTATGTTGCGTTGCGCAACTTCGAGGCTCGCTGTCAGGCGTTGTTGCGTGTTGCGGGGGCTGTTGTCCGTGAGGCTTCGGTGCCCGAGGTGGGGATATTCTGGATGAGTCTTGACGGCAAGCACTTTCACAAGAAGACGGTGCGGATTCGGGATGCCGAGTCTTACGGTGAGTTTCGGATTATGGACTATCCTCATTATTCCGAGTGGTCGTCGGCGCAGCGCAAGGTTCGTGCGTGGAAGGGTCGGGAGTATGATGAGGTTCCGCGTGGTCGTGTGGTTCTGCGGGTGAAGCCGGGCGACAATCGCTTCGTGATCTTCATGCCTAAGGAACTGAAGCGTTTTGAACGGAAGGTTCTGTCGGAGTTCCGGATTCCGGGTTCTCTGGCGGATTTCGATTATTCGGATATTCATTACCGCATGGACAGGAAGGTGGTTGAACGGGAACTGGGTCGGTAATTATTGTTTTATGGTGTCGAGGTGGAGTTTGGGGGGGTGTGGGATGGGGGGCTGTCTCGTGCCCGTCCGCTTCTGCGGGGGATTGGTTCTCGGAGTAGTTATTCTTTCAATGTCGGTGCGATTGACAGGGGAGGGAGGAGAATGACGTGAAGGCACGTAGGAAATCGGATTGTCGTCTATTCGGGTTATCGGGCGGTCGGGGCGATGAGTTGTGTTTGTGGGAGTACGTTCGTTTTGATGACGGGAAAGTTCGTCAGGTTCACTTCTGGCGCAAGGCGTCGGGCTACGACGAGGTTTCTGACGATGCGGGGGAGGTTGAGGTTGTGGCGGATGTTCGCAAGATGAGCGTGGAAGCGCGGACTCGTCATATGACGGACATGGTTCGGAATATTGAAGTGCAGTGGGCAAGCCGGGTTCTTTGTTGAGGATAATTTTATATTGCCCGTAATTGTTATTGTGTGATGTATGTTTTGCGGGAGGTTGTGTTATGAATTTAACGAAGATTGCCGGTGAGTTGGTTCGCATTTCGGATGAGTTGAGGGTTGCCGAGGACTTCAGTTACGACGAGAAGATCTGGCGTAAGATTGAAAAGGATATTCTTTCCCGGTTTGGGGTGAATCTGGATCTGGCTGCCCGGACGTACAGTCCCGATGGACGGCTCTCGAAGTGGGCGACGTTGAAGGTTCCGTCGCAGTCGACGTGGGGGTTCTTTGATATAATCTTCACGTCGCTCAGTGGCAAGTACGCTTTTGCTTCCAACGGCGATGTTGCTGTTGTGAATATTGATTTGAACTGGCGTCACCGGAGCGGGAGCAACGGGCTTAATATTCGCATTGAATACGATGCCCGTACAGGGAAATTCAACAGGATTAGTGATTAGGTTTGGAAGGGGGGGGAGGATGCTGCGTTTGGTTGTGTCGGGTTTGCTCGGGGTGTCTTGTTTTGCCCACGGGCTCGCCTTGCCACGGGGCGGGGTGGATATGGGGGTTCCCTCGGAGTCGGTCGAGGAGGCGGGAGTCCGGACTCTTCGCAGGTCTTTTGGGTGGCTCGTTCTTTCGGGCGGTAAGGGGTATGCGGTACTGGACTGGTGTTCCCCTGATTCCTTTGTGTTTGCCTATGTGTCGCGCGAACTTCTGACATGGGAGCGGAGCGTTGACCTTGAGGTCATGGTTGAGCCGTTTACCGACACAGTTCTTTCGGGCGGGAGTCTGCGTGTTGTTCCGCGGGAGCCGTTGTCGGGGGCGGGGTATGTGATTGTGGTTGACCGGGCGAGTCGGCACTGGTGGGTCTGGATTGAGGATTTGAGCAAGGAGGTTGTTGTCGGTGGTGAGGGGGTTGAAGCGGGGGTCTTCGAGGTCGAATTAATTACGCTGGAATAGGACGGCTTGGAATTGTACGGGTGTGGTGTGAATTGCAAGGGGCAGTTCTACGTGCATCAAAATTTGCAATTTTTGATTTGCAAATTAATTACGGCGTATAATGGATATGGTTCGGTTGGGAATTAATTAACGGAGGGAGTGTTGGTTATGGCAGTTAAGGCTATTGATTTACGTGGGCGTCCTTACGGGAAGAACAAAGTGGAATTGCAGTTTTTCATGGATTGCCCTGATTTGCTTTCAGGGCATGTTCCGGTTTTCACTTTTGCCAAGAACAAAGATGTCGCAAATCAAATTATTGTCGAATGGTGGGATCAAGACCGTGATGGTCCTGTTTCCAAGTTGACATGGAATGATAGTTGGAAAGAACTCAAGCTACCGATTGCAGGTTTCAAGTTAGATCCTTCGGGGGCGGCGATTGTTGTGGATAGACGGACTGCTGGCACAAAGCTTGGTGGGATGCGGGTTCCCAAGAAGGATGCCGAATTGATCGAGATGGTGATTGATAAGTTGAACAAGTATTTTCTTGAGAAGCATCTTGTAAATGCGTCTGCTCGGTCGGGTATTCCGGGAGTGCCCATGCCAGATCCCGCATCTATCAAACCGGGCGAGTCAAAGTTTGTCCAAGCAGACCGGGCATTGATGCCCTTGGAGGAGATTCCGAAGGGTGGGTTTAACGACATTCGGGCGAACGAGCCGTTCGTGGCTGCGGTTGCGGTCGCGCAGACGAAGGTCAAAAACGGGATTGAGTTGTCATTCACGATTGCCGAACCGGGATTATTTGATGGTATGTATCCCGAAGTGACTCGAATGGGGACTACGATACGCTGGTGGGACTTTGAAAACAATTGTGATGTTGTGGACGCAATGTGGGACTCCGATAAGCGGACGTTGCGATTGCCGATTCCGATGGCAGAGGGCGGCGAGGATACTGTTCCTATTGCTCCTGACAGGTTCTGGAAAGGCGGGTTAGTCGGACGGGTCGTTGTTTCCAAAAAGGATGCGGGAATGATTGTCGGTGTGATTAGATGGTTGAATCGCGTTCTTTCAAACAAGAAACTTGCAGGAGCTGTTCGCAGTTCGGTATCGCGAGACGATTATTACAATGATGATTTCATGGGCGAGACTGCCCGGCGTTCCGATGCTGAATTGATTTCGCGAATTGAAAAAGGTGTTGTTGCATCCCGGCTTAATGAGTTGCAGGAACAGATCCGCGAGCGTGAGCAAATGATTGTTTCGCTGGCATCCGAAGTCGCTGATTTGAAGTCCAAAGAGTGCTGGCTTCTGGAAGTGGAAAATCATATAAACGAGTGCCGCAAGGTTCTGGACAGTCCCGAGTCAGCAATGCTCGGGCGTCAGGAGTTGAGAAAACTTGATGTTGACGTTTAATAGGATTGTGTATGGAACCGTTTTATTCCGAGAGCCGCTTCTCCCTTTACTTGGGCGACTGCGTTGACGTACTCCGATGCCTTCCTGATTCGAGTGTTGATTCCGTGGTGACAGATCCGCCTTACGGGATATCTTTTCTCGGGTCGAAGTGGGATTACGAGGTTCCCACGGTTGCTGTTTGGGAAGAGTGTTTGCGGGTCTTGAAGCCGGGCGGTCACCTGCTTGCCTTTGCCGGCACGCGTACACAGCACCGAATGGCGGTCAATATAGAGGATGCGGGTTTTACGATTCGTGACATGATTGCATGGGTTTACGGGTCGGGTTTTCCGCATTCCAAGAATCTGGAAGGGGAATGGGATGGTTGGGGAACATCCCTGAAACCAGCAACGGAGCCAGTAACATGGGCTACAAAGCCCTTAACAATCGTTCCGTTTTGTGATCTAGTGAAGGCTGAACAACTAATTGGATTACTAATATGCCTATCACTATCATCTGCGAAACATGCCACAAGCCTTTTAACGTCAAGCCAACACGGGCTAAACGAGGCGTCCGCTTCTGCTCGTCTGATTGCCGAAGCGTATCCTATTCTATCGTCAAACGCCGAATCCGTAAAGACGGGTATGTTCAAGTCACTGGAGGCGGAAAGAACTATCTTGTGCATCGTCGAGTCATGGAGAATCATCTTGGCCGCAGTCTCGGAAAGTCCGAGCACGTTCACCACATCAACTGCGACAAAGCTGACAACAGAATTGAGAATCTTCAACTCATTGATATTGGAAAACACGCTCGACTACATCACGAGGGAAGAGACGGAAGTAAGTGGCATGCCGTCAAGTGCGAGCATTGCGGAGAATCTTTTAATCGCTTTGTCGGACACCTCCAAAAGCGAAACTTTTGCTCAAGAACTTGTTACGTTGCTCATGGAGCTAAATCATGCCAGCAGTGTGGGCGAGAGTTTCATGCCTGCGGCAAAGCTAGGAAGTTCTGTTCTACTGAGTGCTACCACGAGTCTAGAAGAAAAAATTAGACCAGCCCTTGAGCCGATTACGGTTGCTCGAAAACCATTTGCCGGATCGGTTGAGGCGAACATGCAATCGTATGGGACTGGCGGGATAAATATAGATGCCTGTCGAATTCCTGTTTCCGAGACTGACGAGAACCGTCGCCCCAACGGGAGCGTTTCCTTTGAGGATGCAAAGAGTGGGATGTTCGGGGTCGGGGGCAGGAACCCCGAGTTGGGCGGGGATGTTCTTGATGTGGGAAAGGGGCGTTGGCCTGCCAATTTCATTCATGACGGGGGCGACGAGGTCGTTTCGCTTATGCCCGAATCGGGGAGCAACTGGCGAGCAAGCAAGGGGCAAGGAGATGGCGCAGGAATGTTTGGAGTTAGCGGTGGGGGGACGCAGGGGCAGAATGATTCGGGGTCGGCTGCCCGGTTCTTTAAGTGCTGCGAAAGAGATTGTCCTTCTTGCTTAACTTGCGCTAAGGATAGCGATACAGTGGTGTTGAACCATAAAGAAAGGATCGAACTATGGAAACGTATCGCTGTCCACAATGCGGAAAATAATGGCAAGACTTCAAAAGCAACAAGCGAGTTTATTGCTCGAACCCTTGCTATTGGGAAGCAAAACGAAAACCTCGTCCTGAATGTAAAATCTGCGGGAAGCCTGTGCGACTTATGTGCAACGAGTATTGCAGTCGCTCTTGTCGGAATAAAGACCTCGGCTTTCAGCAGCGCGGAATTACAAGCTATTCTGGCCTGTACTACAAACTGCAACGCCTATACCCTGATCCGAAGCCTTGCGTCCTTTGCGGAGTTATGGGAGAACACCGACACCATCCCGACTACGAACAGCCTCTCGTTATTGTTTGGGTCTGTTCGGGATGCCATCTCAAACTCCACCAGACAGGACACAAGGGCAAAGGCGGAACCAAGGTTCGCACTAAACCGATTCGCATACCACTCCAAGGCATCCAAGGCAGATCGGGACGAGGGGTGTGAAGGGCTGGAGTATGCCTTAAATCCAGACTGTCCAGACAGCGTTAAACTGGAGATTAAACAGCTATTTGCATCAATGCGCTAATGCGCTACTGTTCAGATATGAAATCAAAATACAAAGTCAGAACGATTGTGTGTGCGCGGTGCGGAAAAACCAGCACAAAGAGAAGGCGGGATGGGCAGCGGTTTTGTTCTTTAGAGTGCTACCGTGCTTCGCCAAAACCTGAACGCAAGACAGGGAGCGAGCGTCAATGCGGAACGTGTGGGAAAGCAATATGGGTAAGGCCGAGTGCCGAGAAACCTGTCAACTACTGTTCTGTCGCGTGCTTCAACAAGGCGCAGTCTAAAAAAATACAGTACGCCTGCAAGGTGTGCGGCTCTCTATTTACATGGAGTCCGTCTCGCGTGAAGCAGCACGACCCAACATATTGCTCTGTCGCATGTAGGACTGTTTGTCCCGAATGGAAGCGCAATGCCGCCATAGCTGGAAACCTAGCGCAACAGAACGCAAAGAAACCTACAAGTCTAGAGCTTGCTGGATGCGCCTTACTGGATGCGCTTGGAGTGGAGTATCAAACGCAAGTTTTAATATGCGATAAATTTACCGTGGACGTGCTCGTTCCTGAACGAAATCTGGTCATCCAATGGGACGGCGACTATTGGCACGGGTACGGTGGAGCAAAAGACGAACGACAAAAGAAGCGCGTCCAGTTGGACAAATCGCAGGACGCATATATGCGCAAGGCCGGGTACACAGTTTTAAGATTCTGGGAACATGAAGTTAAACAAGAAGGGGATTCAGTCAGTGAAAATATCCGCAAAGCAATACAATAGCTTGCCGCCGCATCTGCGCAAGCATTTCAGAAAGGAGGGTGGGGTGAATGCTGGCAACTTTCACCCCACTTAGACCGTTAAGCCTGTTGATTTAATGCGGTACCTTGTTCGTCTTGTGACGCACCGCGGGGGCGTGGTGCTTGACCCTTTCACGGGGAGCGGGTCTACGGGCAAGGCGTGTATGCGGGAGGGATGCCGATTTATCGGGATCGAGAGAGAGGCTGAGTTTGTTGAAATTGCCCGGGAACGAATCAGCCATGAAACCCGGCAGGGAGAGTTGGGTATATAAGAATTTTATATTTTGACTTAATCGTTGTTTCGGGTATTGTAAATCATCAAAGACGTGGAACTTGAGAAATTGGATCTCGGGGTTCTCCCTGTCAACACCATCGAGTCGCTTGTTGGTCGCCGGGCGTGGCTTGTTCTTGGGGGTGAGCGTGTTCCTCTTGAGGACGAGGATGACGAAGAGAACGGTGATGAGGATAATGATGACGAGGACGATAACGGCGCAGACGATTCCGAGTAGTTGATTCCACTTTGTCTTAATTCTTACGGGCGCAGGACTTTCGGGTCTTGCGCCTTTTTTCGAGGTTTATTTCGAGGTTTGGAATTTTATTCTTTCCCCCGCTGGATGGGCGTATAATGAAAATGTGATCTTTGAATCACCTGATTTTTCGAGGTTTGTATGTGCTTAGGTTCTTAATGCGTTTATAGCCTTTTGTTCGAATCCCCATTTGAACAGGAGGCGAACCTGAAATTCCGGTTCGGTTATTTCCGGGAACAGGGTTGGAATCCCTGCAAGCGTGCCAATTCGTGTAGAAAATCTGCTTGTCTTGGTGATAGGGAGTTGTCGGGTTGGAGAAACGATAACGCTGAAAGTGAGGTTTCGGAATGGAAAGCGAAGCGCGGAATGGAGATAACCTCCACTGCCTTGTTGGAACTTCTGAAGATGGCAGTGTCGAGTTTTATCAAGTCGGCAGCGAAGTGTACCGAGTTGGTAAAAACTGGGTAGCTGATGTTCGAGGAATCCCAATGGGTATGCGGTGGGAGTGTTCTCGTGGCCATTTCGATCGTTATCGGGATTCGGTTTATTCATGGGTTTTGAGTGCCAACAAGGGGAATTAATTATGAGTGCGGAACGTGAACTGGATTTGATACGGGCGATGTTGCCGACGGACATAGATGATCCGGGGTATCAAGCTTTGACGAGTGTTCGGGATCGGGTCATGTGGCTCTTGGCGGACAGGGCGGGTTACAAAGCGGTTCTGGATCGGGAAGTGTCGCGTATTCGTGAAATGGATTTAAAGGTCTCGGGACGTGAGGAGACGATGGACTCTGTGGTCATGCGTACGATGGGCGAAGAAGATCGCAAGTCTCTATGCGAGCACATCAAAGTTCTCAGGGAGATGGATTCAAAAGAGTTTTGGGATAGAATAAACAAGAAGGTGGTGTAAAATCTCCAGACCTTGGTGATAGGGGATTGTCAGGAAAACAATCGAGGAGGTTTTGGTGAATCAGAAGCAGGCGATAGCGGAGTCAATTGTTGGAAAGATTGGCTGTTCCGAGGTGGAATCGGAATCGATCATCGATCATTATGTTAAAGTCGGTGCTTTCAAGTTCAAGGCGCATGATGGGTATGTCTTGCAGCATGGGATGTTTATGGATGAGGACATTCTGAGGGCGGCTTTGGTTGAAGTTTCAGACTTGCAGTCTTGAAGGTTGATAGGGGGGATAACAATTATGTGGTTGGACTCTTTGCGTAATTTTTTGGGGGTTGTGGTTTCGTCTGATGTTCATGAGGAAGCAGAACGGGTGTATGCAGGGATTTGGCCGAAGCACCCTGCGTACGACGACAGGAATGTTCGGGAGATCGAGAAGGGTTTGCTTCGGGTTCGTGGTCGTGATCTGGCTTGCCCTCATCCGCATCGGAGCGTGGAACGATTAGGTAGGACCATGTATTTGAGTCACCAGAATTCGGTGTGGGAGTGGTGTTCGGACTGCGGGGCGGTTCGTCGGGTGAAGATCAATGAGATGAACTTCCAGATGGGGGAGCCGGAGGCGTGGAGGCGTCCGGGAGAACCTGCAATAAATTATTTGAAAGTGAATCATGGCGGAAGTTAAAGGGGCAGTTGTCTGTGATCATTCTGATGCTAGAGATGTCGGTCAGACGATGTGGCTGGGGACTTTGTCTTGGGTGTATTGGTGTCCTGAGTGTGGGGCTACTCGCAAAGTTCAGATTTGTGGAGGGATGAAAGCAGGAGAATGGGTGTTGCCGAAACGGATGATGGAATCTGTTCATGAATGAATACCGGTTGTTTTTCTGGACGGCACACTGTTTTGATATGAGAATACGAGACAAGCAGCGGATATTCATGCGGTTTTCGGGGGGGGGATGTCAGGATTTGGATGATGTAGCGGAAGAGATATACGCAGGAATCTGGTCGAAACATTCAGCTTACAACTCGGGAAACGTCAAGGAGATCAAGAAGGGGTTGGAGAGAGCGCGTTTTTTAAGTAGAGATTTAAGATCGTTTATTTTTTTGCTAGCCTGTAGTCTATTGTGGAATACAGGCTTTTTTATTTGGAGCAGATATGGCGATTAAAGGGATCAACCGGATTGACCGATTTGAAGAAGGAGACGAGTTGGAGCGTATTGGTACGGGGCAGGTTTACACCGTATTAAAGCTCGATCCGCAACGCGGGGTGGTAAGTCTTCGATCCGAGGACGGAGCCGTTTCCAATTGGCGTCGGCAGCATTGGCGGGGAAAGTTCAAGCGTCATGTCAAATATACGGATGTGGGCGGGGGTGTCGTTGC
>PXEJ01000077.1 GCA_003566215.1 Cyanobacteria bacterium T3Sed10_376R1m
AAATAGAGTCTTGAAATTATTTACCTGTAGTTGATAAAGTTCCGATAATACCCGAATACCCTCTTCATTCTTACTTAACAAACGCTTTTGAATTACTTCCGCCACATCATTACTGGTTAACTTCATGCGGTTGGCGAAACGAGCTTGAATTTTAGAAAAATCGTTACTCTGTTGTTTACTCTGCTCACCGATTACATTATCCATCTCCTCTTGAGCCGTAACAATAATCCATGCCCTACCACGACATTTAGTAGCTAAACTCTCAGCTATTGTTTGAAGATTAGTCATGAGTTTAACGTTATTAGCGATATACTGCCCTACCTCATCCACAAAGAAATTAAGACGAAAATTCGGGGATTGTTTATCTAAATATTCCTTAACTTGTTGGGCAAAATCTTCAATGGATACCTTATATTCAGATCTATATTTATCAAGAATACCTTGAGCTACCGTGGGGGGATTATTCGTAACTCGACTATAGGCTTGGGCGATATTATGAGATTCTAAAATTGCTTGTTCTCTGCCAAAGTGCCACGGTTTATCTGATATTTCTTCATAAGCGACTTTAAAGGCTTCATACTGTCCTCTACTGTCCAAATCCCGTTCAAAATTAGCGATATGTCCTTGTTTACCATAATAGCCACAGGTTTCATCAAATACCTTTACAAAAACAGCTAATAAAGCATCAATTTGATTTTTACTAATAACATCAGCTTTTTGATCAATATTAAACAGAATACTTTGGGAAGGAATAGAAACTACTCTTTGAAGTTCCCCCGCCAAAAACTGATTATTTTCTGGACATTTCTTGATAAAAGAATCCGCTACTCTTAAATCTTCTAGGCATTTATTTTCTAATAATAAAGATAACATTTTTAAAAGGTGGGATTTTCCTGAACCAAAAAAACCTGAAATCCATACCCCATTAGCACCTTGATAGTTATGGTAAGCAGAAAAAAAACTTTCTAAACGCTTTTCCAACTCATTAGTAATAACATATTCCTCAATTTCATTTCTTAAAGTGGTGTCATCATCTGCTTTAATAACTCCTTCAATGGGTCTATCAATTGGTTTAGAAAAAATATTATTTAGAGTCATAATATACTTATTTTAATTTAGTGATTTAAAGTTTTTTATAAACTTAGGACATATGAAATATAGCGTTTTTTATAATTATGAAATAGATTTACTATTCTCAAGTCCCCCGAATTTGCGGGGGATTTAGGGGGATCGTTTTGTACCCCGTAACCATGATAATTGCTATAATTAGAGAAAATATTGTTTTTTAATTAATAAAAATCGTTATACTTAACTTTATTTTAAAAGCTATATTAAAATTAATAACGCATGATATTAGTTTAAGAAAAAATAATATTATTTATTCTTTTGCTATCCATTTTAACCCAATTTCATTAAGTATTATGTATCCTTTTATAAGATAGGACTGGAGTTTCTAATCTACTTCATAGTCAAAAATATTAAAAGCTCTATAATATTTATCATCATGGAGTCTATCAAATAAATCTAACGACGCACCTGATGATAATGAGTGAGTATAAACCCCCGGAAAAAACATTATAGTGGGTTGATTTTTAGCCTTACTTTGTAAGTTATTAAGAACATTATGTGAACGAATATATGGGAAAACTTCTCCTACTCCTGATAAAAACATGACATCGAAGTTGATATTCTCCATTTTGTTTGTTATTGCTGGAATTAGGTGATTTTCTGGATCTAATACACTTTGAAATAACTCTAATAACTGAGTTTTAGAAGGTAAACTTGATTCTAACTCTAAAACTTGCTCCCAAATACCTCTTTCTTGCAATAGTTCAATAACTAAATCATAGAGATTAATATTAAGTATTATGATTTTTTGCCCTTCGAGAGTAGTACATAATTGATGTACCACTTTTTCTATTTCTAAATTTATTTGAGGAGGATAAGGACAAATGAAAAAAGGAACTTCATTACCCAAACCCTTTTTTTCCCGAAATCTTTCACTCTCAATAACTTTCAACAAGTGTTCAAAACATTGTTCTGCTGAAATATTTAGTTGGCTTAAAATCATGACAAATTTATAATTTTGAATGCTTTTGTGAGGTTGAGAGTAGTTGATTGTAAACATTGAGAATAGCAATCACCTAACCAAGCGGTATCCTCTGCTTTCTTTAGTTTAGGTAGTTCTTTATTTATAGCAGTTCTACCTAGTCCTTTACCAGTAGCTTTGTAAGTCTCATTACAGAGGTTCAAGGCATATTTCCAAAACCAACGACAACTACCCATTACCTGAGATAGTTTTTCTTGTTGTTGGTTATTAGGATATAGTCGAACCTTTACTGCTTTAAATATTTTACACAAACCATTGTTTACGATAAAACTATTCTAACTAATTATTTTGGTTTTGTATCGAAAACTAACTATTGCGGTAAATCCAGCATATACTATACATCTCAGGATTGTTTTAAATGTGGAAAATGAATCAAGAAAAGCCTTTCAACGAGAACTCATGTTTGTAGTTGTGGATACATTGAAGATCGTGATACACAAGCATCATTAAATATTTTGAGAAAAGCTACGATAGGGTATATCAGAAGCAAGTCCGAGTTATTGGACTTAAACGATTGGGGAGTGTCAAACTACAGAAATAAATTCAATAAAGTTCAGAATTATAGATTTTTATGTAGTTTATTATTTAAAATCTTTTATTTTTTTTCTCTTATAAAACAAAAAATATATGCTTATTAACCATAAAATAAGATTAATAGTAGGAATCTTTAGTTTTTTAAATTTTCTTCCCAGTTATACAACTGTAGCGGTTAGGGCACAAGACTTAAATAAATTATTCTTAGCTAATCATATTGAAAATAATGCCAAAATAAAAGAAGCAGAATTACTTAACGAAGAAGTAGTTAAATTATATCAACAAGGACAATATCAACAAGCTATTACTTTAGCTGAAAAGATACTCAGTATTTATCAAAATACATTGGGAAAAAATCATCTTGAAGTAGCAATTTCTTTCAATAATTTAGGAGAGTTACATCGAACAACTGGCGACTTTTTACAAGCAGAATCACTATTTATCAAATCATTAAACATCTTAAGGGAAATACTAGGAGAAAACGATCCCACCACAGCTAACGCCTTGAGTAATTTAGGGACATTATATCAAGAACAAGGAGATTATCACAACGCTGAATTACTGTTTAAACAAGCTTTAGAAACCTTGGAGACTACAGTAGGAAAAAATCATCCTGATACTGCGATGACAATGAATAACTTAGGAATCCTATACCGATCTCAAGGAAATTATAAACAAGCAGAAATATTATTTGTTGAATCATTGCTTATTTTTGAAGAAATTTTAGGGAAAGAAACTCCAGAAGTAGCGACTTTATATGGTAATATTGGGGGATTATTTGAGATAGAAAAAGATTACGAAACAGCTATATTATTTCACCAAGAAGCATTTAACATTAGAGAAATAATATTAGGTACTACTCATCCAGATACGGCAATTTCTCTCAATAACTTAGCTCAATTATATAAGAAACAACAAGACTATAATTTAGCAGAGTCATTCCTTAAAAAAGGGCTGGAAATTTCTCAAAAAATTTTAGGAAATAATCATCCAAATGTAGCTGTATTCCACAATAATTTAAGTAGCTTGTATTGGGAAACAAATCAACTTCCTTTAGCAAAAAAAGCTTTTACGGCTAGTACCGAAATTCAAGAAAGTATTTTAACTGAAATAGTAAACAAGGTGGGGGATGAATCTCGTAAACAAGCATACTTAAATACCTTAACAGGAACAACCAACGCAGTTATTTCTTTTCATCTTAATTCCAACCTTGATAACCCAGATAGTAGTAAATTAGCTTTAACCACCATTCTCAGACGTAAGGGAAGGGTATTAGATGCCTTGAGTGATATTGTTGGAACTTTAAGAGAAAGAGAAACTCCTGAAATACAAAATTTATTCGATAACTTAGCCCAAAAACGGAGTCAGTTAACTGCTTTATTCTTTCAAGGGGTAGATGAGATGAATCCCACCACTTACCAACAATTAATCGATGATTTTCAAAAAGATATTCGAGCATTAGAAACAGATTTATCTCTTAAAAATGCTGAATTTAAAACTATTAATCAACCCATTCTTTTGGATAATATTCAAAAAGCAATTTCCTCAGATCAAGCATTATTAGAATATATTCTTTACCAGCCATATAATCCATCTACGGGGGAATATGGAGAATCTCGTTATGCAGTTTACGTCTTAAATTCCGAGGGAAACCCTGTTGGTATAGATTTAGGAAAAGCTGAAACTATCGATAACTTAGTTCAAGAATGGCGAAATTACTTAACTTTTATTGCTAATTATCCCGATGAATTAGAAGAAAAAGAAGCTGGTTTAAGTCGTCTAGCACCTCAACTACATAGCTTAATTTTTGAACCTATATTGCCTTTTTTAAAAGATAGCACTAATATTTTGGTGTCCCCCGATAGTCAGTTAAATCTTATTCCTTTTGCCGCTCTACAAGATCAAAAAGGTAGTTATTTATTAGAAAAGTTTACGTTTACTTATCTAACCAGTGGACGAGATTTATTAAGATTTGAGACAAAATTTGAACCTCAATCAGAGTCGGTAATTTTGGCGAATCCTAACTATAGTTTAAATGGAAATAATAATTCAAGGACAAATATGGAAAATACAAGGGGAAATATTTTGCCTAGAGCAGATTTGAGATCATTGTCTGGGTGTTGTACACCTTTAGAAGGTACACTCAAAGAGGCAGAAGCGATTATTCCCCTGTTGTCCAATCCAAGGGTATATATGGGTAATCAAGCATTGGTAGATAATATCAAACAGATAAAAGCACCTAAAATTTTACACCTTGCAACCCATGGTTTTTTTCTGCCTGATATAGAAACGGTTGAAAATGCTGTTAATAATAGTAACGAAAACCCTTTATTAAGATCTGGGTTAGCCTTTGCTGGATTTAATCCCCTTGAAAATAGTTTTGATGGTGCATTAACTGCTTTAGATGCTTCTAGTTTAAACCTATGGGGTACTCAATTAGTGGTTTTATCTGCCTGTCAAACGGGGTTGGGAGATATTCGTAACGGTGAGGGAGTTTATGGTTTAAGACGGGCTTTTGTGTTGGCGGGGGCGCAGGATTTATTGATGAGTTTGTGGGATGTCGATGATGGTGGCACTCAGGATTTGATGGTTAATTTTTATCAAAGGTTAATGAATGATGATAAATCATCAAGGGCGCAGTTGTTACGCCAAGTGCAATTAGAAATGTTGCACAGTGAGAAATATTCTAGCCCATATTACTGGGCGGCTTTTATTCCTTCTGGAAGTTGGGACTAACTTACTTATCTTCCTGACATAACTTTTTCCGTAAATTCTATTTTTCCATCGCTATTTTCTGCTTTTAATTTGGGTTCAACATAAAGATTTTCAAGGACAACTCCCGCGGCGGCAATCCAAGGAGGTACTATCAAAGCACCTATTATACCTAGCACCTGCACTCCTCCTAATACTGCTAATAGTTGATATAAGGGTTCAACTTTAACACTAGAGCCAACTAAGAGAGGATCTAAAACATAGGTTTCTAAATTTTGAATAATAATAAATAGTAATAATACCCAAAGAAAAACCCAGCCTCCTTGGGCAACGGCTACGATTAGGGCGGGGATTGAGCCTAAAACAGGTCCAAAGAAGGGGATAAGATTGGTAAAACCAGCAATTACTCCTAAGCCAAGGGCAAACTCTGTAATGCCGACGAATTTTAAGCCGATGGTAATTGCGACTCCTAGTAGGAGGGAGACAAGGATTCTTCCTTGTATGTATCGTCCCATTCTTTCGGTGACGGGGGCAAACTGGTTTTCAACTCTAGTATCCCAAGGTTGCGGAAATAGGCGCACAAATCCTTTGATCAATTTTTGTGAACCGACGAGAAGATAGCCTGATAAGAGAATGGAAAGAATCAGGTTAAATAGTCCACCGACAAATCCCCTAGTAAGTCCTAATGAGCTTAACAATAATTGTTGACTCGATCGCACTGCCCATGCGGTTAAAGCTTGTAAATCTAAAAGTTGATCTATGAGATTAAGGGCTCGGGGCTCGGTGATACCAATGCGCATAATTAAATTTTCCGTTGTATTTGCCAAAATCTCTAAATAAAGAGGAAATTTTTGGACAAGTTTTTGAATTTGAGTAACAACGGTAGGTCCAATAATCAACCCCCCTCCCACTAAAATACCGATAATCGTTAGATAGGTAATAATTATTGCGAGCCAACGAGGTACTATTCTTTCTCCGGCATCAACTATGGGGGCGAGGGTGGCGGCTAAAACCACTGCAATCATTAAGGTAACAAGAAGACCTCTTAGATGCCATAGAAGTATTAATGAGAAAAAGATAAAAATAAGTATTGCAAGACTACTTATAAATGTTTTTAGCCTTGATTGATTCATGAAATTATTTTTTGGTACTTACTAGGGTATGAATTAGTTTATTGTTATTTTTTTTATGATCAACTGTCAATGGTTTCTACGGGGTTTTTTGTGGAAAAGCCCCACGCAAAAATAGCAATAATAACTGTAATCATTAACCATTCTGGAGGCACGATGTTTTCATCAATTACTTTGACAATTAATCTAACTCCCACTAAACCAACGGTAATAAATCCAGCATCTTCTAAGTGTGTGTATTCTTGAATCCAACCGATGAATAACTGGGCTAGAAATCTTAGGGCAATTACTCCAATAGTTCCTCCGGCAATGATTAACCAAATATCATCGGCAACGGCGATGGCAGTGGTTACACTATCAAGGGAAAAGGCTAAATCGGTAACAGCTATCATGGGAATTGCTTGCCAAAGTCCTTTAAAATTTAAGCTAGAAGCACCTTCTTTTTGATGTTCTTCTCGATTGGTATAGTAACGAAATACTAACCAGAGTAAGTATAACCCTCCTAATACTGAAAATTGCCAATATTTAATGACCCATGTAGCGGTGATAATGAGAGTAATTCTTAAGATGTAGGCTAATATTAATCCTACGTTTAAAGCATATTTTTGATCTTGAGGATCTTCTAATCCCTGAGCAATAGAAGCAAGGGCGATCGCATTATCTGCCGACAATACAGCTTCTAAACCCACTAAAATTATTAATATAAAAACAGTCTGGATCCCAAAATCGATGGACGGATGTAAAACTTGGTCTAACATTAAGTTTTGATTAACTATTTTCAACAGATACTAACTTATATAATAAGATACTGCTTATTTTAATTAAGCATAACTTTAATAACTTTTATTATGATTATTGGTTTTGACCCGGGTAGAGATAAATGTGGTTTAGCTTTGGTTACCAATGATAAGCAAATTTTATCTAAAAAGGTAGTGGAATCAAGAAGTGCGATCGCCCTCATCCAAGAATGGAATGAAAAACATAGACCTTTAGCCCTTGTAATGGGAAATCAAACCACCTCCAAAGAATGGAAACAACGCCTAGAAGATAATATTAACTTATCAATTATTATGGTGGATGAAAAAAATAGTTCCCTAGAAGCCCGTAGTCGTTATTGGGAATTTAACCCACCAAAAGGATTAAATAGATTGATTCCCCTTAGTCTAAGAATTCCCCCCGGCCCGATTGATGATATAGTTGCAATAATTTTAATCGAGAGATATTGGAGAGACACAAAAATGACCAACTTACCGTAAAAAATTAACCAGACTTAGACCCTAAAAAATTAATAAATAAAACCTTTCTTCACAGTCCATACTATAAAATCTCAAAAGCATTTTATATTATCACAAAAAAATATTTTGATACAAAAATAAATTCAAAAATTCCCCCATAAAAACTAGAATTATTAACAGATAAACGATACAATCAAACATCATGCTAAATTATTAATCTTAGCATTACCTGTATAAGCTGAATGACTACTGAAACATATATAAACCATCCCACCTTCGGACTACTATATCGGTTATGTCTAATTGAAAAAAACGAAGAACTCTTTACCACTTTATATGCCCAAAGACTATTTTTCATGGTTAAAATCGAGCAAAAAGAGACTATTTTTGAGCCCTTAACCCGCTCAGCCGCTCGTTTACGTATGGAAAGTAAACTAAGAGGTTTAAGAAGTAACGGAGACTGGAATGCCTATAAACAAATAAATGAAGTTTATCAGCGAACCTTTCAATGAACAACCCTATTCTCACTCAACTACAATTTCTCAAATCCCAAATTCCTCCCGATGTACGTTTAATTGCAGTTAGTAAAACCATGACTGTGGATAGTATTCGGAAGGCATATCAGGGGGGTATAAGGGATTTTGCCGAAAACAAACTACAAGAAGCCATTAGCAAACAAGAAGAATTAACCGATTTACCCGATATTTGTTGGCATTTTATCGGACATTTACAAAGCAACAAAGTTAAAAAAGCAGTAGAATCTTTCCCTTGGATTCATTCGATTGATAGTCTTAAAGTCGCCGAAAAAACCAATCGTTTAGCCCACGAAGCTCTAAAAGAAGGCATCATTAAAGAATATCCCAACATCTGTTTACAAGTAAAAATTTTGGCTGATGAATCCAAATTTGGTTGGAATGTTTCGGAATTATCAGAAGATATACCTTTTTTAACACAATTAAAGTCAATTCGTCCACGGGGTTTAATGGCAATTCTGCCCTTAGGATTATCCCAAGATGAATCTTTAAAAGCCTTCAAACAAGTAAAAATTTTGAGGGATGAATTGAAAAAAGATTTTGGCACAGATTTTGATCAATTATCCATGGGAATGTCTGGGGATTATCTTTTAGCAATTGAAGCTGGAGCGACAATGATTCGTTTAGGTACTATTATTTTTGGCAAAAGAAACTACCATAGTAATCCTAAATGATTTGTAAACAAATAAGGACTAATTTCTTCTGAATCTGGAGGAAATTACGAATAGTCTAATGTTACAACTCGTTTAAAACTTTGGCGTTACTTAATTATGGAATGAAATTTTATTAAATAAAAATAGATATTCAATATTTTAAATGTTATTACTATTCCCTATGGTTGATAAGCTTAGTCGAATTATTTGCCACCTAAACTAAAAATTTAGATCTAAATTCAACAATGCCAAAACTTTTTATTATCCATTATTAATTTTTCCATAAAAATACTTTTAGACAGATCATAATTATCTTGGTTTTATATAATATAACTGTAGGGAAAAAATATCTATTTCATTAGTTTAAAGTACCGACAAAAAAAGAAAAATAATATGATAAAATTATCAATAAATAGATAGTTTTAAATAGGGTAATATCGTGATTAATCAACGCATTATTAATATTTTACGCCAAGGACAACCAAAGGAAAAAGTAAAAATTCAGGGCTGGGTACGTACCAAAAGAGAATCAAAAAAATTTACTTTTATTGAAGTGAGCGATGGTTCATCTTTAGGTAATTTACAAGTAATTTTAAATGAAGATTTAACGGACTACACTGACACTATTAAGCGATTAAATACTGGAGCTTCTTTGGCGGTAGAAGGAGTTTTGGTAGAGTCTCCGGCAAAAGGGCAAAGAATTGAGTTACAAGCTAAATCAGTAAAAATTTATGGAGAGTGTGACGGTAAAGACTATCCTTTACAAAAAAAACGCCATTCTTTAGAATTTTTACGCAGTATTGCCCATTTACGGGGGCGCACCAATACCATCGGGGCGGTTATGCGGGTGAGAAATGCCTGTGCTAATGCCATCCATCAATTTTTTCAAGAAAAGGGTTTTTTGTGGGTGCATACCCCTATTATTACGGCTAGTGATTGCGAGGGGGCGGGGGAATTGTTTACGGTAACTAACTTTGATTTGGATAATATTCCCCGTGATGATGAGGGCAACATTGACTATAAGGAGGACTTTTTTGGCAAGAAAGCTTATCTGACTGTCAGTGGACAATTAGAGGCAGAAATTATGGCTATGTCTTTTG
>PXEJ01000411.1 GCA_003566215.1 Cyanobacteria bacterium T3Sed10_376R1m
GACTTACAACTAGCCGCCCTAGAAAGCTCCACCAACTGCCTAATTTTAACAGGACACATCCCCCCCCAACAACTCATTTTAGCAAGGGCAGAAGACCTCGAAATCCCCATCCTCACCGTGGATTTTGATACCCTTACCACCGTAGAAATAGTTGACCGAGCCTTTGGCACCGTGCGTCTTCAAGAAACTATCAAGGTTGAATGTGTACAACAGTTAATTGAAGAACATTGTCAGGTTGATTTATTGTTAGAAAAAATGCAAAAATCTTAAAAAATATTCAAATTTTTCCTCAATATTTCCTCCCTCATAAAGGGGGGATATAAACTATTACATTATTATATAAAGAGAAAAAAAACAAAAAAAATTACCATAGATGAGAAGTTTAATAATTGATAATTACGATTCATTTACCCATAATATTTATCAATTATTAGCACAGGTAAATCAAACTGTACCTACAATAATTACTAATGATCAATTGTCATGGCAGGAAATTCAGAACCTTAATTTTGATAATATCATCATTTCTCCAGGTCCTGGGAATCCTAGTAAAATAGATGATTTTGGAATATGTAAAGATGTATTAATTAACAGTGAAATTCCTGTTTTAGGTATTTGTTTAGGTCATCAAGGATTAGGTTATTATTATGGGTCAAAAATTAAAAAAGCTCCTATGCCAATGCACGGCAGACTGAGCAAAATTTATCATAATAATAATCCATTATTTAAAGATATTCCCTCTGGTTTTTCGGTAGTGCGTTATCATTCTTTAATTATTGATAATTTGGGAGATAATTTAGAGTGTATTGCTACTACTGAAGATAATTTAATTATGGCAATTTGCCATAAAAATAAACCTTTTTGGGGGGTGCAATTTCATCCTGAATCTATCTGCTCGGAATATGGTTTTACTTTGTTAAAAAATTTTGCTCACTTGACTAAACAATTATCTAAAAAGAATAATAATAAATTTAATTTCTCTCAATCTTCTGTCATAAGAGAAACATTTAATAATAAAACTCCTTTAATAAAAGATCAATTTTATCCTTCCAAACCTTCCTTAATAAGGGGGGCTTTTGAACAAGAAGAATATCAAGTTTATAGTTTGAAGTTAGATTTTTGGCTTGATACTGAAATAGTATTTAAGGCTTTATTTAGTCAATCTGATTATTGTTTTTGGCTTGATAGTAGTATGGTAGAAAAAGGGTTATCTCGTTTTTCTTTTATGGGGGATAGTAAAGGAATTAATAGTTTTGTAGTTCGCTATAGTATTAATGATAAATTAGAAATTATTCAAGATGAAAAGTGTCTAACTATTGATGATGATTTATTTACCTTTTTACAACAGCATTTAGATAATTATGTCTGTAATAATATTGATTTGCCTTTTAATTTTAATTGTGGTTTTGTTGGCTTTTTTGGCTATGAATTAAAGTCTCTTTTTGGTTATTCTAATCAACATAAATCTGGTTTACCTGATTGTTATTTAATTAAATGCGATCGCACTTTAGCTTTTGACCATCAAGAAAAAGTTATTTATTTACTTTATTTAGATAAAAAATATCATGATTTTGAAGCTAAAAAATGGTTTGAAAAAATAAAATCAAAACTCATATTTTTAAGTAAAAAAAATGATAATAGTTCAGTCCAAGAAACTATAAATAGTCAAGATAAAATTGAGTTTAATTTTACTAGAAATAAACAACAATACTTAGAAAATATAAATATTTGTTTTGAAAAAATTAAACAGGGAGAAAGTTATGAAATATGTTTAACTAATCAGTTAAATTTAGCACCTATAGATAATCCTTTAAACTTTTATTCCCTTCTGAGAAAACAAAATCCTGCCCCCTACAGTGCCTACTTGAAACTAGGAAAAATTGTTGTAGTTTGTTCCTCTCCTGAGCGTTTTTTACACCTAGATAAAAATCGTTGGTTAGAATCAAAACCGATTAAAGGTACAGTAAAAAGAGGAAAAAATCAAGAGGAAGATCTAATCCTACAACAACAATTAAGTCTTAGTGAAAAAGAAAAAGCTGAAAATTTGATGATTGTAGATTTACTCCGCAATGACTTGGGGAAAATATGTGAAGTTGGTAGTATTTCTGTACCCAAATTAATGGCGATCGAAACTTATACTACAGTACACCAGATGGTTTCAACCGTTAGAGGAAAATTAAAATCTCACACTAAGGCAATTGACTGTTTTAATGCAATATTCCCGGGAGGTTCAATGACAGGAGCCCCCAAAAAGAGAACCCTAGAAATAATTGACCAATTAGAAACCGAAGCAAGGGGGATTTATTCAGGTAGTATCGGCTTTTTAGCTCTTAACGGCACGTTAGACTTAAACATTGTTATTCGTAGTGCAGTCATTACCCCAGAAAAAACTACCATCGGAGTAGGAGGAGCAATTACTATTTTATCTGATCAAAATCAAGAATTTGAGGAAATAAAACTAAAAGCCTATGCTCTACTAAAAGCCTATGGAACAATCATAGATGAATAGTGAAATTATGAAGAAAAAAAGTTAACAATTCATTAGTAATTCAAGATTAGTAAATAATGCTAAATTTTTAACAGATGATTTAGGATTACTATAGTGTTTTACTCAAATAAAATCAACTATTAAGAGTTATTTCTTATTCTCTGTTCTAGTTCTGATGTATCATCGATGATTTCAAAGACTTGAGTCATATTAGTTAAGTCAAATAACATTGTGATTTGATCATTTAAGTTCATAATAAATAATTTACCCTTAACACCTCTGACGGTTTTTAATCCTTGAACTAATCCTCCTAAACCGGAGCTATCCATAAAGGTAACTTTTTTAAAATCAATCAGAATATAAATAATACTTTGACTAACTAATTGATTAATTTGGTGGCGAAATTCATTAGCTTTTACACCATCAAAGATTCCATCGGGCTTTAAAACTTTTACTTGAGGTAGCATTGATAATTCATTAAAGATCATACAAATATCTGCTATTTTAGCGAAATTTCACCTATAAAAACTTTAATTTTTTAGTCCAGTAGTACCCACCCCTTGAATAAATTGTTTTTGTCCAACAATAAAAAGCAAAATTACGGGAATTGTGGCTATTACTACCGCTGCCATGAGTAATGACCAATCACTGGTAAATTGTTCTTGAAAAGAGGCTAGGGCTAGTTGTACGGTGGTTAATTGTGGGTTGCTGGTAAATACGAGGGGTTTAAAGAGGTCATTCCATTCACCGATAAAGGTAAATAGGAATAGGGTTATAACGGCTGGTTTGGCAAGGGGAAGGAGAATATGCCAGATTACTTGTAATCGATTTGCCCCGTCTAATTCGGCAGCTTGTTCTAATTCTATGGGAATTGTCATGAAATATTGTTTCATGAGAAAAATGCCGAAACCGTTGGCGGCGGTGGGTAAAATTAATGCCCAATAGGTATTGATTAGGTTAGCGTTTCTGAGGATAAGAAAAATAGGGATTACTAATATTTGGATGGGGATGACAAGGGTGGCAATAATGAGTAAGAGGACAAAACTTTTGCCTCGAAATTGTAATCTGGCGAGGGCGTATCCTGCTAGGGCTGAGGTGACTATTTGAGAAAAGGTAACTGCGATCGCAACTAAACTCGAGTTAAAGAAAGCGAGGACAAAATTACCCCTATGCCATGCTTCTTGATAGAATTTAAAGGTAAAATGAGAATCTGCCCCCCCAGTGGTGAGGGAAGTATATAAAACCACAAACAAGGGGGATAGAACAAGAATTACACCTCCAGATAAGATCAAAAAACTGAGAATTTGTGGAATTTTATGTACTATGTTATTTTTCATGTAATCCCCCTCTAAAAAACTAGCAATCAAGCCCCCTTAAATTCCTCAAATTTGGGCAGGGGACTTTTTCCAAATAAAACTACCTTTTTTAAATTTTGTGTTTTTCGATCATACTAATTACACGGCTGACACTTTCAGGGAAAATAACCACTAACCCATCCTTTTTAACCTTTTCCAAACCAGTTTCGATGGCACTTATTTCATCAATAATTACATCGTAACTAGCCTCGGGATTTTGAGCGAGGATACCCTTAACAATTAGATCAGCAACTTCCCCATTATCACGACCCCTTTTATCCTCATCCTCCTTGACAATGATATGATCAAAAGTCTGAGAAGCAATCTTGCCTAAAAGCATTAAATCTTCGTCCCGTCTGTCCCCAGGACCACCAATTACGCCGAGGCGATCGCCCTTCCAATTTTTAACAAAGGCTCCCACGGCTTCATAACCAGCAGGATTGTGAGCATAATCAACTAACACAGAAAAATCTTTTAAGTCAAAAAGATTCATTCTTCCCGGGGTTTGATCTGCACCGGGGTTAAAAGTACGCACACCCTGACGAATCAACTCAATATCCACCCCATTAACAAAGGCGGCAAGACTAGCGGCCAAAGCATTGGCAATCATAAACGGTGCCATGCCCTTCATGGTGACGGGAATATTTTCCGCCTTCTCAATGCGCAAAGTCCACTCTCCCTCGAAGATAGACAGATAACCATTTTCATAGATAGCGGCAATACCATCACGGCGTAAATGATCGATAATAATGGGATTGTTTTGAGCCATAGAAAAATAAGCAACCTTACCCTTAACACCCTTTGCCATTTGAGCCACTAAAGGATCATCAGCATTAAGTACAGCATAACCTTCAGGGTTAACGGCTTCGGCAATAATTCCCTTAACCTTCGCCATTTGTTCGATGGTATCAATGTCCCCTAAGCCAAGGTGATCTTCTGCCACATTTAGGACAACACCAACATCACAGCTATCAAAGGCTAACCCAGAACGTAACATTCCACCCCTCGCACACTCTAAAACTGCCACTTCTACGGTGGGATCTCGTAAAATGACCCCTGCACTCAAAGGACCAGTGTTATCTCCTTTTTCTACCATATACTCACCTAAGTAGATACCATCGGTGCTGGTGTAGCCGACAACTTTCCCCGTTTGACGATAAAGGTGGGCTAAAAGTCGAGTGGTAGTGGTTTTACCATTTGTTCCTGTCACCGCCAAAATGGGAATACGAGTAGGGTGATTATCGGGGTAAAGCATATCTAGGACAGGGGCCGCTACGTTGCGGGGTAAACCTTGGGAAGGGGCAACGTGCATTCTAAATCCGGGGGCCGCATTAACTTCTACAATTACTCCATCTACTTCTTCGAGAGGTTTGGTGATGTCGGGGGTAACTATGTCAATTCCGGCGATGTCTAAACCGATAATTTTGGCGGTGCGTTCAGCAATCCAGATATTTTTGGGGTGAATGTCGTCGGTGCGATCAATGGCGATGCCCCCAGTGCTTAGGTTTGCCGTTGCTTTTAGATAGACTACTTCTCCTTCTTTAGGAATACTATCCATTTCATAACCCTGTCTTTTCAGGACACTTAAGGAGGTGCGATCGACGCTAATTCTAGTCAAAACGTTATCGTGACCATCTCCTCGATTAGGATCTTGATTGGTTTGTTCGATTAAATCCTCAACAGTAGATTGTCCATCCCCAGTTACATGGGCTGGTATTCTCTCGGAAACGGCGATTAATTTACCGTTAATGACTAAAACACGATGATCATTACCTTTGTAATATTTTTCAACAATTACCGAACGGGTTTTAGAAGCGGCGGCGGCTAAATCGTAGGCATCTTCTGCTTCTTCCCTATTATTTATATCAATGGTGATACCCCTACCATGATTACCATCTAAGGGTTTAATTACAATGGGATAACCCCCAAGATCTTCGATCGCATCCGCCAATTCATCTGAATAAAAGATTACCGTCCCCTTCGGCACAGGAATTCCACCATCACGGAGGGTTGTTTTAGTTCCTTCTTTATCACAGGCTAACTCAACCCCTAAAATACCAGAATTATCACTTAGGGTTGCTTGAATTCTCCTTTGATTAACTCCATAGCCCAATTGAACCATAGAACGAGCGCTTAACATCATCCAAGGGATAGATCTAGTTTCGGCTTCTTTGATGATTGTTTCCGTGGAAGGCCCAAGGGCAGAACTAGCCCTTAAATCATTTAAATCGGCTATGTCTTGAGCTAATTCTTCTGGGGGATAAGAACTTGTTTTGATAATCGAGTTACATAGTCTTACCGCTGCCCTACCGGCATAACGCCCCGCCTCCTCATAGACATACTCAAATACAACGTTATATACGCCATCGGTGCTTGTCTCTCTAGTGCGTCCGAAGCCTACGGGCATTCCTGCTAATTCTTGCAACTCTAGGGCAATATGTTCAATGATATGCCCCATATAAGTCCCTTCTTTAACCCTTTCTAGGAAGCCTCCTCGATGATCCCGTGAACAAAAGTGTTCCACAAGACTAGGGAGGGTGTTGACTAATCCTTCATAAAATCCGGGTATAAGATTAGATGGTTTATCCGCCACGTCTTCTAAATCAAGACGCATTTGGATTAGTTTTTGTCTTCTAATGCTCCAATAGTTCGGACCCCGTAAGGTTTGTGTTTTGAGGATTTTCATGCTGTTTCTGATTTTAGACGCTACTTAAGTTAGAGAGCCATTTTTAAGTGTCTCGTTTTTATTCGACTTTTTACTGTTCAAGGTGAACATTATGTAATGTTTTTGATGTTATTAACTTTCAACTTTACCTGATGTTGGTTGATGGGTTTTTCGGTTGTAAAGATCGCCATGACAAAGTATGTGGATTCTTAAGTTATGGAGGGCAAGGGGATCTTCTGCCTCTATCTGTCCTTGATTGGTATAACTCATGGCTTGGGCATCTACAACGGTCACAGTGCCTTTTCCTACTACCTCTATATGGTTATCAGTAAATAAGGCACAGGTGTCTTCATCGATGCCAATACCTAATCTTTCGGGATGATTGGAAAGAGCGCTTAACAATCTTGCCATGCGGTTACGGTTGTGGAAATGTTGATCGACAATTACTTCGGGAATAATACCTAAACCCATTGCCATATCGACTAAGGCTCGGTTGGGGGATTCCCCACTACTGCCTCCTGCTATCATATGATGTCCCATCACCGCTGCCCCTGCACTGGTACCTCCGAGGGTTATTTCTCCGAGTTTTACCCGTTGACGAATACGCTCCATAAGGGGGGTATCGGCTAATAAACCGCATAAACGCAGTTGATCTCCCCCAGTCATGAATACTCCTGTACATTGTTCTACATATTCTTGATAGGATTTATCTTCTCCTTCGATGCGATCGCGCACATCGAGAACTTTAAGATCTTTTACTCCCATATCACGGAAAATAGATAGATAGCGATCGCCTATTATGGTAGGTTCTCGTGAAGCAGAAGGTATAATCCCGATAATAGCATCAGTTCCTCCAGCACAGTGCCAGAAGGTTTGTAAAATTTCCCGTCCATGTACTTTGTCCTCTGCACCTCCAATTATTAGCACTGAACTTCTCTGATATTGCTTCATGTTTATCTATCCTACTTGAATTCTCTTTCTAAAAAATTACACCAATCGATCTACACTTTAGACTCTCAAAAATGTTTATCTTATAGTTGTTTAAACTATTTTATGGTTAAATCCGTAACATATTCACAACTAATTAGGGTTTGTTCTAAAAGTATTCTTTTCCGGTGAGCTAAAAAATCACCATTATTTTTAATTGTTATTTTAGCCTTTGAAGGAACACTAATCTTATCCATCATTCCCGAAGGGGTTAAAATAGTAATTGTCCACTGTTCACTTTTTATCATGGGAAATATAATCGAAATCAAAAAACTACAAAAAAACTACGGTAATATACAAGCAGTAAAAGATATTTCTTTTTCCGTAGAAAGTGGGGAAATTTTTGGTTTATTAGGTCCTAACGGTGCCGGTAAAACTACAACCATACGTTGTTTAACTACCCTTGCTCAACCTGATTCTGGAGAGATTTTCGTAGATGGTATTTGTGGAATAAAACAACCTAAATTGGTTCGTCAAAAATTGGGTTATGTGGCCCAAGAGGTTGCTATTGATAAGATGTTGACGGGGAAAGAATTGTTAGAGTTACAGGCTGATCTTTATCATATACCAAAAAAAATTGCTTGTACGAGAATTGAACAGTTATTGGATTTACTTGATTTACAAGAATATAGCGATCGCAAAACTGGGACTTATTCAGGGGGTATTCGTAAAAGACTTGATTTAGCATCAGGATTATTACACCAACCCCAAGTTTTAATTTTAGATGAACCTTCTGTGGGTTTAGATATTGAAAGTCGTGTGATTGTTTGGGATTTTTTACGAGCCTTGAAAAAGGCTGGTACAACCGTTTTAATTACTAGCCATTATTTAGAAGAAATCGATGCTTTAGCCGATCGCTTGGCTATTATTGACAGGGGATTAGTTATTGCCGAGGGTACTCCCTCTAGTTTAAAGGATCGAATAGGGGGCGATCGCATTACCCTGAGGGTCAAAGAATTTTCTCCTTTATCGGAAGCTCAAAGCACCAAAAATCAATTAGAAAACCTATCCTTTGTCAAAGAAGTTATTATTAATGAAGCCCAAGGAAACTCTCTTAATTTAGTCGTTGCCCCCAATAGTAATTCCATCAGTGCCATTGAGCAAACCCTTAAAGAAATAGGTTTACCTCTATTTAGTATCAGTCAATCTCGCCCTAGTTTAGATGATGTTTACCTTGCCGCCACAGGGCGCACTTTGTTAGATGCGGAAATGGAAGCTGTTACCAAAAGAGATTTAAAAGCAGAGAAAAAACAAGCAATGAAAAATTAAAGTTATTTTACTTATTGATTGTTAAATATTGTGGTCTTTTACCTTTATTCATATATTCTAAATTTTTTTCGTCAAGTAAGTTTTAAAATGAGATAATACTGGTATATTACCTATTACATATTTTATTTTTTTTGTTCAGTTAATTAAAATATTTCAATTTATTTATAAAATATCAAATATCATTATCAATTTAGATGTTTTATTAACATTTTTACTGTTATACTTATCAAGTATATTATATAAAATAAGTATAGAAATGGAAGTAATTTTTAGAGAGTTTAACCCCTTTGACTTGTGGATTTGGATCGAATTTGAAAATGTACCCAAAGAAATGGAAAAACAATATGTCGAAGAGTTATTTAACTCTTGGTTTTTTCTAGGTAAGCTAGGGGGGTTTAATGCGGAAAATCTTCAGGTACAAGAGGTTGGAGTTGATATTAGTTATATGAATTATGATGGAGATTATGCCGATAATTCAATGATGTCATTAATGCACAACATGGGAGAATTTGAGTTTTTAGGAAATTGGGGTAGATGTTGGTTTGATTTAGGCACAAGTGATCTAATTGCGATCGATATTTTGATTAATTCTTTTAAGGAATTATCTAAAGATTATCTGAGTGTTAATAAGTTAGTGATTGGAGGAGAAAATGAAGATTGGAAGGTAGAAATTAATCCAGAAGATAAGTTTATGGAAGAATAGCTTTTAATTTTTGCCAAATTAACTAGGAGTTAAATAAATTTGATATTAATGGGGTATATTAATAATATTTTAGTTAAACTGACTCGAATATATTGAGTTTTAAAGATGTTAATAATTTGTATGAAATTTTATGTTTAAATCTTTTCAATTATCTGGAATTGGTCTTCATTCGGGTAACGTTAGTACAGTAAAATTATTTGCCCAAGAAGAAGGCAAAGGACGTTATTTTGTGCGCACGGATTTGCCTGAGACTCCTAGTATTCCTGCCACTATTGACTCTGTAGCAACTACCATGTTATCTACGGAGTTGGGTATCCCAGGAGAGGCTAGTGTAAGGACTGTAGAGCATTTATTGGCTTCTCTTTGTGCCTGTGGTATTGATGATGTGCGTATTGAGATTGACGGGGGGGAAGTACCTCTGTTGGATGGTTCGGCACAACTTTGGTGCGATCGCATTTATACTCCGGGTTGCAGTTTTAGTCAAAGCAACTACACCATTGATGAA
>PXEJ01000269.1 GCA_003566215.1 Cyanobacteria bacterium T3Sed10_376R1m
CTAATCCTGAAGATGGTACTATTCGGCGCTTTTTTACTGGTCCAGTGGGTCAGGAAATTACTGGGGTGATTACCACTCCTGATCAACGTACAATGTTTATTAATGTTCAGCATCCGGGGGCTACTGTAAATAAGGAAGATTTTGCCACGGGGAAGACTAATTCTAACTGGCCTGATGGTAATGCTTCATTATATCCTCGTTCAGCTACGGTTGTCATTACTAAGGAAGATGGCGGTATTATTGGCTCTTAAGTGAGGCGGTGGTAAGATATGTTGAGCGAAATAAACCTCTAAGTGGTGTAAGAGTGCGGACGTTGCTCCGTCTTTCCGCACGCACCACGATGATTAAAGCACATAATGAGGTAAGTTTGAGATACCTGTGAAATCAGACATTTATGTCAAGTTTTGTTAACATCAAGTTAAAACCTTTAATATGATTAAGTTTTAGCGAGTTAGCACTAAATTAGGGAAAAACTAACGTTAGAATGAAGAACAATCTTCAACCCGAGATAAAACTAACATAATTTGATCAATTGCCTCTCGAGAAACAGCAGAGCTTTGGGAAGATTTATTGATCATAATACTTAATACCAAATCAGTATAATCCTCCACCTCTAAATAACCAGATAAACTAACCTCTCCAGTTAAAGTGCCAGTTTTTCCCTGAAACTTTCCCTCTATGGAAGTATCTTTAAAACGATTTTTCAAAGTTCCATCAACCCCAGCCGTAGTTAAAGATTCTCGAAACATCTCTCCATATTGAGTATCAGCTATTCCCTGTAAAGTCGCCACCACCGCCGAAGGGGTAACTAAATTTTGTCGGGACATACCCGAACCATCCTTAACATGATAAGTTTGAGGATTAACATTTAAAGGATTTAGAAATTTTTTGATATTTTCGAATTCACTACCTTGATCATCTCTTAATTGTTTTAGCAACACTTCTGCAAATAAATTATTACTATTTTTATTAGTACTATTGATTATCTCTCCCAATGAAAGAGATTTTAACTGAGTAAAAATTTGATCATCCCGAAAAGATTCTATCTCATTATCAGAAATTATTTGAGCACTCAAAACTGTAATATTTTGCTCCCCTAAAATATCTCGAAAACTATCCAAAAAATATTGTTGAGGATTAGGAATTGATAACCACCAACTACGAGAATCTTTATTTAACCCCAACATCCCCGTAATCTCAATAGTTGATTCACGCCAATTAGGAACTAATCTTACCGAGTTATCATCAGGATTATTGGTAGTCACAACCTTATTATTAACAGTCCACTGTCTTCCGGCTATTTCATCAGACCATTTTATGGTAGCAGATTGATTGATTCTTTCTCCCCTCAAACTAATAGTCACATTATTTTCGTTCAAAATAAGATTATTTACAGGGGGTGCATAAACATAAGATAAATCAGAAACCTCCCATGTTCCATTAATAACCTCCCCAGCAAGAGAATTATCCCTAACAACTAATTTATCAATTTGTTGAATGCCACTATCAGCTAATTCTTGAGCTAATTCCTTTAAGTTTTCAGAGGTAATAGTTGGATCACTTTTGCCAGTAATAGTTAAACTATTAATGTTAGGGGCATCTCCCGTAATATAAACTGGGGTACTAATCTGATAATCTGCTCCAAATTTCATCAAAGCTGCTGCCGTAGTTAAAACTTTGATGTTAGAAGCCGGAATGAAATATTTTTCGCTATTTACTTGATATAAGGTTTCACGGTTATTGAGTGTTTGAACAAGAATACCCCAAGTAGCTCTTCTTTGATCGGGTTGATTAATAATATTACTTATTTCTTTGTTTAAATCCTGTGAACATACCCTTGGAGTGGAAATATTTGTTTGCGCTTTTACTTCATATTTGCTAAGGGGAGTTAGGATAAATAGTAGAGAAAATGTAATTTTAAGGGTCTGTTTTAACATAGTTAGTACTAAAAATCGATGTCAAAGATATAGCAATCTTAAGTCATTTGCAAAAAAAAGTTAAATATTGGCAATTCAATCTAAATGAACCATTGCCAAATCAGAAATAATTACATCGGCAGTATTCAGATGATTTGCTGAGGAAGTATGCCAACAAATTCCGATAACTCCTGCCGCACCAGCATTTTTTGCCATCGCTATATCTCCTTGAGAATCTCCTATCATCAAGGTTTTTTCGGGAGAAACATTCATTGTTTCACAGGCTTGTAAAAATAGTCTAGGATCAGGTTTGGATAGTCCACTGTCAACTCCCATTATAAGCTCGATATAAGGTCTTAGTTGATGGTTTTCCACAAAATTGGTGACTCCTTGGGTGCTATCAGCGGAGAGAATGCCGAGTTTTAATCCTGCGGAAAAAAGAGTTTCTAATACTTCTAAACTTCCTGTAAACAAGGGGGATATATTTCCTCGATTGGGCAGGGCTTTATCCGCCTCTTGAAAACTTTTTTTGGCAATGGTGAGGGATTCAAACCAAGTTCTACCAGTTTCGGCAATATAACCCGCACTAACGATTAAATTTTCGTGATGGGAACCCACTGCCATCAATCCTGTAGGGTTTAGACGGTTTTCTTCTACTCCAAAGGCCATTAAAAGGGGTTCGCCGGTACCTGGAATTTGAGCATCAATTAGTCTGGCACGTTTGAAGGCTAGTTCTCTCAAAAAGCTTTCTGAGTCGGCGAGGGTTCCGTCTTTGTCAAAAATAATTGCTTCTATGTTGTGAAATATTTTTTCTTTACAGGTAATAGTTTTCATGGTTAGTAATATTTTAAGCTCATTTTAGCTTTTGCTGTTTTTACCTATTTGGGGCAAATTTACCATTAAAGTTGTCAATTATTAATTATCAAAAAAATAGGGTTTAAAACCCCGTGGTTCTAGCACGGTTTTATATTTATTACAAAATTAGTTATTATAGCAATTATCATGGTTACGGGGTACAAAATGATCCCCCTAAATCCCCCGCAAATTCGGGGGACTTGAGAATAATAAATGTATCTCATAATTATAAAAAACGCTATATTTATCTGTTGTTTTTGTTTGGTTTCCTTTTCTTCTTTTATTGTGCAATGAATCTACATTATTTGGATTACCATGAAAAGCCCACAAAGTCAGCAATTTCTTGATAATTTGTACCATCATTTTCTAATAAAATTCTTTCTCTTACTTCCTCTCTGGGTTCTACTTTTAACGCATCTTGTAGATACTTTCTTCCTCTGATAAAAATTTTTATAAGGCATCAATCACACCTAAGTTTTATCTTTTATGACTTAAATTATATACCAAATCAATGGGTCTTAGCTTAGTATTTCTCTAAATGTCAATTCTCGTTACCTTAGCATTTTTTCAGCAAAGCCTATCTAAATCAGGCTATAATGGTAAGATTGTAAATTTAGCTAAATTTATTCATGACTGACAAGTTACCAATCAAAATTATCAGCGATAATCGTCAAGCCAGATTCCTTTATGAGATATTGGATACTTATGAAGCTGGGATTCAGTTGAGTGGTACTGAGGTCAAATCGATACGGGCAGGAAAGGTTAATTTGAGAGATGGTTATTGTCTGATTCGTAACGGTGAGGCTTGGTTAATGAATGTTCATATTGCACCCCATAAAATGGCAAGTCAGTATTTTAACCATGAGCCGAAGCGCGATCGCAAATTACTGTTGCATAAAAAAGAAATTAATAAATTAATAGGTTTATTAGAACAAAAAGGATTAACCTTAGTGCCTCTAAAAATGTACCTTAAGGGGGATTGGATCAAAGTTAATTTAGGTTTAGGTAAAGGGAAAAAACTCCACGATAAACGAGAAACTGTCAAACGCAGAGATGATCAAAGGGAAATGGCAAGGGCGATGAAACGCTATTAAAAATTGACAATTGACAATGGACAATTGACAATGAAATATATTTGAGTCGTTACTATCTGTAAGCGATCATAATTGAAAATATTAGTCCTCGGGCTAAATACTGATTATTAATCATCCATTATAAATTACTAACTATTCATGGCTTCTATTTCTCAACTACATAAACAACTTATCAATAAAGAACGTTCAGCGGTAGAAATTACCCAAGAGTATTTAAATTCTATCGATCAATTAGAACCTCAAATAAAAAGTTTTCTCCATGTTACTAAAGATTTAGCTTTAGCTACTGCCCAAAAAGTTGATCAAAAAATTGCTCAGGGGGAAGAAATTGGACCATTAGAAGGTATTCCCATAGCCATCAAGGATAATATGTCCACAAAGGGTATCCCCACTACTTGCGGGTCAAAAATTTTAGAAGGTTTTACCCCTAGCTACGAATCCACCGTTACCCAAAAACTCCATGATCAAGGGGCAGTGATTCTTGGTAAAACTAATTTAGATGAGTTTGCCATGGGAAGTTCTACGGAAAATTCTGCCTATCAGGTTACCGCTAATCCTTGGGATATTACTAGGGTGCCGGGAGGTTCATCAGGAGGTTCGGCGGCCGCAGTAGCGGCTAATGAATGTGTTGTTTCTCTGGGTTCAGATACGGGGGGGTCAATTCGTCAACCAGCTTCTTTGTGTGGTGTGGTGGGCTTAAAACCAACCTATGGTTTAGTTTCTCGTTTTGGCTTGGTGGCTTATGCCTCTTCCCTTGACCAAATTGGTCCTTTTGCCCGTAGTGTTGAGGATGCTGCTATTTTGCTAAGGGCGATCGCAGGTTATGACTCCAAAGACTCCACTAGCTTAAAAGTAGAAATCCCTGACTATACCAAATCCTTCACCACGGACTTAAAAGGTTTAAAAGTAGGAATCATTACCGAAACCTTTGGAGATGGACTAGATTCAGTAGTAGCCCAGTGCGTTGATGAGGGAATCAAAGAATTAGAAAAACTAGGAGCGCAAGTAAAACAAATTTCTTGTCCTCGTTTCCGTTACGGCTTACCCGTTTATTACATAATTGCCCCCAGTGAAGCATCCGCCAACCTAGCCCGTTATGATGCCGTAAAATATGGCACAAGGACAAATTCAGACAACTTAATGGAAATGTACACCCAAAGCAGAGCAAAGGGTTTTGGAGCAGAAGTAAAACGCCGTATTATGTTGGGAACCTATGCCCTTTCTGCCGGTTACTATGATGCTTATTACCTTAAAGCTCAAAAAGTAAGAACCTTAATTAAGCAAGACTTTGACCAAGCCTTTGGCGATGTAGATGTTTTAATTTCCCCCACTTCCCCCACCACAGCATTTAAAGCTGGAGAAAAAACCGATGATCCTCTTACTATGTATTTATCGGATTTAATGACTATCCCCGTTAATCTCGCTGGTTTACCCGGCATGAGTATTCCCTGCGGTTTTGATAGTCAAAATTTACCCATCGGGATGCAGTTGATTAGTAATGTATTAAGGGAAGATGTTTTATTTAAAGTTGGTTATGCCTTCCAAAAAGCCACCGACTGGCATACAAAATCCCCAGATTTAACTTAAATAACACCATGAGGAAAATCCTCTAATATCGATTTTACGTGCCTTGCTCACTATTTTGAGCCGGGCGATTTTATCCACCTCAATCCCATAGTTGGGTAAAATATATAGACTATTATAAAAAAATTAGAAAATAACCATAAAGGAGAAAACCTTGGTAAGTACAACATCATTTATAACAACTAAATCAGAAGAAATTTTTGCCCAAGCTCAAAAGCTTATGCCGGGTGGAGTAAATTCCCCCGTAAGAGCATTCAAATCCGTAGGCGGACAACCTATTGTCTTTGATAGAGTCAAGGGAGCGTATATTTGGGATGTAGATGAAAATAAATATATTGACTATGTAGGTAGTTGGGGCCCTGCTATTTGCGGTCATGCACACCCCGAAGTATTACAAGCCCTTAAAGAAGTATTAGAAAAAGGTACAAGTTTTGGCGCTCCTTGTTTGTTGGAAAATGTTTTAGCGGAAATGGTCATTGAAGCTGTACCTAGTATTGAAATGGTACGTTTCGTTAACTCTGGTACAGAAGCCTGTTTGTCTGTGTTACGTCTTATGCGTGCCTATACCAAGAGAAACAAAATTATTAAGTTTGAGGGATGTTATCACGGTCATGGTGATATGTTCTTGGTTCAAGCAGGTTCTGGAGTGGCTACCCTCGGTTTACCTGATTCTCCCGGAGTACCTAAGTCCGTCACTGCTGATACCCTTTGCGCTCCCTATAACGACTTAGAAGCGGTGAAGAAATTATTTGAAGAAAATAAAGGAGAAATTGCCGGGGTAATCCTTGAGGCGGTGGTAGGTAATGCTGGTTTTGTACCTCCGGATGCTGGATTTTTGGAAGGGTTAAGAGTAATTACCGAAGAAAATGATGCTTTATTGGTATTTGATGAGGTAATGACTGGTTTTCGTATTGCCTATGGTGGTGTTCAAGAAAAATTTGGTGTTACTCCTGATTTAACTACCCTTGGTAAAGTTATTGGCGGTGGTTTACCTGTGGGTGCTTATGGTGGTAAAAAAGAAATTATGTCTATGGTGGCTCCGGCAGGTCCTATGTATCAGGCGGGAACTTTATCTGGTAATCCTTTGGCAATGACGGCGGGAATTAAAACCCTTGAATTGTTACAAAAACCGGGGACTTATGAATATTTGGAAAAGGTTACTAACCATTTAATTACTGGTTTGTTGGATGTGGCAAGGAAAGCAGGACATCAGGTTAGTGGGGGTAATATTAGTGGTATGTTTGGAATGTTTTTCTGTGATGCTGAGGTTCATAATTATAGTGATGCTAAAAAAGCTGATACGGCTAAATTTGGACGCTTTCACCGAGGAATGTTAGAAAAAGGTATTTATCTTGCTCCTTCTCAATTTGAGGCTGGTTTTACTTCTTTGGCCCATACCGAGGAAGATATTGAACAAACTATTCAGGCGGCGGCTGATGTTTTAAAAAATATTGCTTAATTTTTTTATTCCCTTTGATTAAAATTTCTTCCGCCCTACTTATTATTAAGGGGGCGGTTTTGCTGAGATTTTCAATATTTTATTTTCCCCGAGATGATGGTGATATGGTATCCTTTAGCTAAAAGATCGCTACCTAATGATAGTTACAAGCAAATAAGATGGTCAACATAAATAATAAATCCATTGCTTATCAAAGTTTAATTTCTCAGAATGATTTACAAGATTGTGTTCTAGGGGCGATCGATATTGGCACTAATTCTATTCATATGGTAGTAGTGGAAATAAATGCTCAAATTCCTTCTTTTACCATTGTTGCTAAGGAAAAAGATACTGTTCGACTGGGCGATCGCAATCTCGAAACAGGCAACCTGACCCAAGAAGCCATGGATCGTTCCCTCCTTGCCCTCAAGAGGTGCAAGGATTTGGCTGATAGTCTCAAGGTAGATCAAATCATCGCTGTAGCCACTAGCGCCACGAGAGAATCCCCTAATGGCATCCAATTTTTAGAAAGAATAGAATCAGAATTAGCTATTAAGGTAGATTTAATCTCAGGACAAGAAGAAGCAAGAAGAATATATTTAGGGGTACTTTCTGGTATGGACTTTGGGGGACAAACCCACGCTATTATTGACATTGGCGGAGGTTCAACAGAACTTGTTTTAGCTGATACCCAAGAAACTCGTCACCTTAGTAGTACCAAAGTGGGTGCGGTACGTCTTACTCAAGATTTGATTAGTAGTGACCCCATTACCGAAAAAGAATTTATTCGTTTACAAGCATATATTCAGGGTATGTTAGAGCGACCAGTAGAAGAATTTAAAAAAGCTCTAAAGGCGGGGGAAAAGCCTTTTTTAGTGGGAACATCTGGCACCATCGAAACCCTTGCTATTATTAACGCCGTAGAGACCCAAGGCAGTGAGCCCAATCCTCTCAATGGCTATAAAGTTTCTAGGAAGAAAATAGAGCAAATATTGCAAAAATTAATCAAGATGGATTATGACGAAAGGGCTTCTTTATCAGGAATGTCCGATCGCAGGGCAGAAATCATGATTGCTGGAGCCACGATTTTGGTAGAAGCCATGACCATGTTAGAGATTGATTCTATTACTATTTGTGAAAGGGCTTTGCGCGAAGGAATCATTGTCGATTGGATGTTACAAAATGGCTATATAGAAAATCGTCTTGTGTTCCAAACTAACGTTAGGACTAGAAGTGTAATCAAAATTGCCCACAAATATCAAGTGGATTTACCCCACGGGGAAAGAATTGCCCAATTTGCTTTAAGTATTTTTGATCAAACCCAAGGAGAATTGCACTCTTGGGGAAACAAAGAAAGGGAATATCTTTGGGCGGCTGCGATTCTTCATAATTGCGGTTTGTATATCTCCCACAGTTCCCACCATAAACATTCTTATTATCTTATCCGCCATGCTGAATTTTTAGGTTTTACTGAAATTGAAGTAGAACTTATTGCCCAAATATCTCGCTATCACCGCAAAAGTAAACCTAAACGCAAACATGAATCTTACTCTTGTTTACCCCATGACAATCGCAAAATCATCAAGGAAATGAGTGCTATATTGCGCCTTGCGATCGCCCTTGATCGTCGTCAAATTGGGGCAATTAAGACCTTAGAATGTAAATATGATGAAGAATACAAAAAACTACATCTACATCTAACCCCCACCATTAAAGAAGATGATTGCGCCCTAGAATTATGGAATTTAGATTATAAAAAACCAATTTTTGAGCAAGAATTTGATGTCAAAGTAGTGGCAACCTTAAAAGTTTAACTTTAGTGGGGTTTGGGGAGTATTTCCCTAACATTTGTATGGCTCGGAAGTTAATTCTCCTGAGTTTATAGTATGGTATAATTTATGGTGGATAAAGCAGTTTGATTATCGCCTTGGGTGACAAAAACTAAGTTCGTTCAAGTGTTGGTCAATGGTTTGTTTATTCTTATCTTGAGATGGGCTACTTCACGCTGCTCTGTAAACTATACAAAGGTTAGACATTCGTTAATATGGGAAAAATTTGGGAGTTAGATTTTTATTCACGTCCGATTTTTGACGAGAATAACAAAAAACGTTGGGAAATTTTAATCTGTGAAAGCCCTACACAAATCGATACAGATATTGATTCTCTCTTTCGTTATTCCGAGTTTTGCTCTAATAATGAAGTTAATTCTATTACTTTGGGAAGGGCGATCGCAACTGCCATAGAAAAATCAGGAGAAACCCCTAGTAAAATTAGATTTTTTCGCCGTCAAATGAATAATATGATCATCAAAGCCTGTGATGATGCTAATATTCCTGTTTTTACCTCCCGTCATACCTACGCCCTTAATCATTGGTTGGCCGAAAGGGAAGAAAATTTTTACCCTTTTCAAGAGGGTTATCAACAACCTACATCTGCTGTATCAGTGCAGTATCCCCAAAGTAATGCTGTTACTTTACCAGATGCGGTGAAGGGCGATCGTACAGATAAATGGGCTTTAGTTAGTCTTAATGCCTCCGACTTACAGGAAATGCAAGAATGGGACATCGCCTTTGGAGAGTCTTTCCCCCTCTCCCTGACTGAGGTAGAAGATACCACCAAAATCTCCGGACTAATTATTTTTTCGAAAAGGGCATTACCCCTAGCCGCTTGGATGTCAGGATTAGAGTTAGGTTATTTGCGCCTAGAAAAAGGACAATTTCCCAGTATTTGCCTAGAGACGGGGGTTAGTGATAGTTGGATTTTAGCAAATCTTATCGATAAAGATACCCAAGTCGAAGGGGAAGGTTTTGAAAATGCGAAACAAAAAGCAGATGGAGTTCACTTTTTAGCGATTCAATCCTCCGCCGATTCTCAATCCTTTGAAGGTTTTTGGTTGTTGAAAAGTCATTGAAAAAGCCTGTACACTTCCTCTTGCGATAAAATCAAAAGGAAGAGTATCGTAAAATTTTATCAGAAATATTAGTCTATGAATGCTACTGTTACAGTAAC
>PXEJ01000268.1 GCA_003566215.1 Cyanobacteria bacterium T3Sed10_376R1m
GCCCGTAACTTTATTGGACAAGAACGAATTGTCACCCTCGACGGAGAATTATTAGAAGCCAGTGGAGCTATGACTGGGGGAAGTATGAATAAGCGTACATCCCTTCATTTTGGTACAACTATCACCACAGACTCAGATGAAGTTGACTTGTTATATAAACGTATTCAAGAAATTGAAGACATAGTTATCCAGTTTAATCTTAAAATAACCGAAAACAGACAAAAAATCAAGGACTTCACAGAACAGTTAAATCAAGCAAGACAAAATAGACAAAAAAAACAACTTAATTTAGAACAATGGCAAAAAGAAAATAGTCGTATAGAAGCAGAAAAAGAAAAAATAATTAGCAACAATGCCCAAAACTATCAACAATTAGTTAATGGGAAACAAGAGTTAGCTATTCTTGAGCAAAATATTCCTTTATTACAAGAACAATTAACAGAAAAACAAGCTCAATTACAAGAATTAGAATCTGGTTATGATAATCAAGAGTGGCAAAATTTACAATCACAAATTCACGAGCAAGAATTATTACTAGAACAACAGCAAAATTTAGTTAACGAAGAACAAAAAAAAATACAATTATTAGTAAATCAATGTTTAGATATAGAACTTAAAATTAATCAAAATAAAGAAAAGTTAGAAAATCTAATTCAATCTCAAGAAAAAATAGACATTGAAAAGTTAAGCAATCAAGAAAAATTAATTTTATTAGATCAAGAAATTGAACAGTATGAAATCTTATTTCAACAATTAGCTCAGAAATTAGCAGGGATAAAAAAAGAAAGAGATAGCCAAGAAAGTAAGTTAAAGGAATTAGAAAATAAACAACAACAAATTACTTGGAATTTAGAAAAATTACTCTTACAACACCAAGAAAATCAAACTAAGCTCGGAGAATTTAAAACTCAAATTAAGGAAATTATCCCCGAGTTACCGAATCCTATACCAGTCATACCCTATTTAATCAATAAAGAAGGAGAAGATAATAAAATTATATTCGATAACTTGCAAGAACAACTAGAACAAATTAATAAAGAAATTCGGAACACACAAAAACGCCTAGAAGCCCTTGAACCTGTTAATATGTTAGCCCTAGAAGAATATGAAAAAAACCAAGAAAGACTAAAAGAATTATCAGAAAAATTAGCTACTTTACAAGGAGAAAGAACAGAATTATTATTGCGGGTAGAAAACTTTACAACCCTCAGATTTAGAGCTTTTCAAGAAGCCTTTAGTGCAGTCAATGAAAACTTTAAAACTATTTTTGCGACTCTCTCCGAAGGGGATGGTTATTTAAAATTAGAGGATGAAAATAATCCTTTTAATGGGGGTTTAACCCTTGTGGCTCACCCCAAAGGAAAACCTGTTACCAGATTAAGTTCAATGTCTGGGGGAGAAAAATCTTTAACGGCTTTAAGTTTTATTTTTGCTTTACAAAGATACCGCCCTTCTCCTTTCTATGCCTTTGATGAAGTGGATATGTTTTTGGATGGAGCAAATGTAGAAAAACTATCTAAAATGATTCAACAACAAGCTCAATCCGCTCAATTTATTGTGGTGAGTTTGCGTCGCCCCATGATTGAAGCCTCCCAACGTACAATTGGGGTAACCCAAGCTAGGGGTGCTTACACTCAAGTGTTGGGTATTAAACTTTGACTCTATGGTTTTTAGTCAGCCCACATTACTGCTGACTGCTATGGTCAATTATCAATTTTCCCCATCATGGTTGCAACGAAGGACTATTTTATAGGCAACTCAGGTTTAATACACATTTAAGTTAAGAATACCATCTTTTTAAAAAATAGTTTACAATTATTAATATTATCTTCATAATAATTAATATTACAGTGTCACCTATGGAGTCAAATCTCACACCAGAAGAAATTTTTTTTGATGGAATTCTCAAAAATACTTACCAAACATGGCAACAAGCAAAAGCGATTTTTAGTGTAAGCCATAAAAATCTGAGTACGGAATTAAGAAAAAATTTTTTTCCTTTTAAGGAAAATAAATTACATCCCCTTTCCCCAGAAATTTGGACAATTCTACAAAAAAGATTCAGTGAAATTATTGCTGAAGACTGGCAAGACGCACGGGCAGGAATTTATCCCTATGAGGATTTATTCGAAATTGACATATTAACATTTATCGAAACTTATTTAAAACTGTGGCTTGATCAACCTTCATCGTGGCGTAGAATGCAACAAGAAGATTATCAAGATTTTCCTGATAATATTAACCTTGAAAAATATCCTAATTATTACCGTCGTAACTTTCATTACCAAAGTGATGGATATTTGAGCGATAAATCTGCCCAACTTTACGACTTACAAGTTGAATTACTTTTTAATGGTATTGCTGATGCTATGCGCCGACGCATCCTGAAACCCTTAAAACGAGAATTAGATAAACTTGACCAAGATACTATAACAATTTTAGATGTTGCCTGTGGTACGGGAAGAACATTGAAAGCATTACGTAGCGCTTTTCCCTCAGTTTCTTTGTATGGTGTTGATTTATCCTGTGCTTATTTACGCAAGGCTAACGAGTTATTGTCTCAACTTCCTCAAGAATTACCTCAACTATTACAAGGGAAAGGGGAAGAGTTACCTTATCAAGATAATTATTTTAATGCTATTAGTAATGTATTTTTATTTCACGAGTTACCTAAACCTATTCGTCAACAAGTGATTGATGAGTCTTATCGAGTATTGCAACCGGGGGGAATAATGGTAATTTGTGATTCAATCCAATTGTCTGATTCTCCTGAGTTAGAACCGATGATTAATAATTTTTCCATTGCTTTTCATGAACCATTTTACACTGATTATGTGAAGGATGATATGGAAGAACATCTACAAAAAGCTGGTTTTGAGGTTCTAGAAGTTAAGGTTTGTGCTTTTAGTAAGTATTGGGTGGCAAATAAGCCGAAGGATTAGGGCTTATATAATCAATAATTAGACTTTGCTGAAAAAGTTCTATGGTGAGGAGAATTGATAATTAACAATTATGAGGTTTTATTCTCTGGGTGTAGTATCGATAATTTTGCACTTTTAACTATTTTTTTGTAAAAAAAGTGTTATTTTTGTGTATTTTTTAGTACTTGGAGTATGCCTAAAATCTCGATATTTAGAGTTTTTGGTCTATATCAGCCAACTTTAATTATGTGACTTTTTGGAGTAAACTCTGATTATTGATATAATTACGGGTTATTCAACTATTTATTGAGTTATTGTGAAAATCTTTGTTTATCATACTCCTGAATTAACTCCAGAAAATCAAGTTCCTGATTGTGCAGTTGTTATTGATGTGTTACGAGCAACGACGACGATTGCAACGGCGATAAATGGAGGGGCAAAATCCGTTAAGGCTTTTAGTGATATTGATTTGTTATTAGCTGAGAGTGAAGTTTTATTGGCGAAGGAAAGGTTGCGTTTGGGGGAGAGGGGAGGTAAGAAGGTTGAGTCTTGTGATATGGGTAATTCTCCCTTAGATTGTACCCGTGAGATAGTTGAGGGTAAACAGTTGTTTATTAGTACAACTAATGGTACAAGGGCATTACAAAGAGTCCAAAATGCTGATGTGGTGATGACTGCGGCAATGATTAATTATGGTGCTGCGGTAAAATATATTAAAAGTAACCACCCTGAAATCGTCTGGTTAGTGGGTTCTGGTTGGGAAGGGGGTTATTCTTTAGAGGATACTGTTTGTGCGGGGGCGATCGCATCTGAACTCATAGACTACAATAATGTGGATATGATTGGTAATGATGAAGTGATAAGTGCGATCGCACTTTACCATCAATGGAAAGATAACCTTGAGGATTTATTTGCCCTAGCCAGTCATGGTCAAAGACTACTAAGATTAAACTTAGTAGAAGACCTAAAATATTGTGCCCAAAAAAATATTATGGACATTTTACCCATGCAAAAACAAAAAAATACTTTAGTCTTCACTAATTAGATTCGTCACAACAACTGAGGGTAGAGTACCACTCATTAAAGGTAAACTTTTTCGCGCTTTCGTAATAAAAAAACCTCCACAATAGGAGGATGGGGAAGCTAATATTTTTTTTGAAAAAATTATTGTTAACTTAAAGAAGCATGACTGCGGTCATAGGTTACTCGAAAGCCAGAATTAGGTTTACCTTGAATACCCTGACAATGTTCGGAAGGGGTAATGTCCATACCGATTTCTGTGGCAACTCTACCTAACATCGATTGTTGACGGTTTTTAACGGCGTGATGGTGGCGCATCATTAAATTACGGGCTTGGGCTTGGGTATTCATAATCTTACTCTCCTAGTTTTAAATTTTTATTTTATTTCATTTTCCTTACCTATATACTAATCTCTTTTCTGTATAAAATGCTACACTTTCTTAAAAAATTCATAAAAATTAATATTTTAGATGATGAAGTTTGAGCGTAAAATGGTAATTCGGACAGGAAAGAGAAATAAGATTTTCTGCTTTCTAATAATTTAATTATCAATAACGGTGAAATCTAAATCTCAAATTTATCGACAGGTCAGAATTTTAGATCCCATCTCGACGGTAGATACTATTACTGATGTTTTAATTGTTGATGGTAATATTGAACAAATTAGTCCTAATCTAAATGTTGACACTAATAATGTTGAGGTGATAGAGGGCAAAGATTTAATTTTAGCCCCTGGATTAGTCGATTTATATAGCAATAGTGGTGAGCCGGGATATGAGGAAAGGGAGACTTTAGATAGTTTTAGTCAATCTGCCATGGCAGGAGGGTTTTCTCGTAGTGCTGTTTTACCCAATACGATGCCTGTGGTGGATAATCCCACAACGGTAGCTTTTATTAAATCTAAAGTGGCTCACCTATCAACACATTTCTATGTGTGGGGTAGCCTAACAAATAATTTAGAAGGAAAGGTAATTGCGGAGCTATCATCCTTAGCAGAAGCAGGGGTAATTGGTTTTACGGATAATTCTCCTTTTGATAATTTGTTGCTGTTGCGGCGTTTGTTGGAGTATGCCCAGCCCTTTGATTTACCCGTGGCTCTAGTGCCTAGTAATATGAAGTTGCGGGGTGAGGGAGTAGTGCGGGAAAATAGTACTTCTATGCGTTTGGGATTAGTGGGTGCCTCTGCTGTTAGTGAAACAATTGCGATCGCATCTATCCTTGAATTAATTGCCTTAACGAAAACTTCATCACATCTAATGCGTATTTCCACCGCTCGGGGAGTGGAGTTAATTAAACGGGGCAAGGAAGAAGGTTTACCCATCACCGCTAGTGTTAATTGGCATCACCTAATTTTAAATAGTGAGGCGGTAGCAAGTTATGACCCTAATTTGAGGTTAGAACCTCCCTTAGGAGAAGAAAACGACCGATTAGCTTTGATTAAAGGGGTAAAAGATGGTGTTATAGATGCCATCGTCGTTGACCATACACCCTACACGTATGAGGAAAAAACCGTTGCTTTTGCCCAAGCTCCCTTAGGTGCGATCGGTTATGAGTTAATATTACCTTTACTGTGGGAAAATTTGGTAAATACTGGGCAAATCAATGCCCTAAAATTATGGGAAGCTTTAAGTACAAATCCTTTACGATGTTTGAAACAAGAACCGATAACCTTAAGAGAAGGAAAAAAAGCAGAAATACTCTTATTTTCTCCCCATCAATCTTGGCAAGTCATTCCCTCTCAATTACAATCTTTGTCTAGCAATACCTATTGGTTAAACAGAGAAATTAGAGGTAAAGTTTTAAATAATTGATAATAAATTTTTTCTATATTCAATTATTTCTAAATTTCAATTTTTGTTAACCTAAATCTAATCCCCTTAAAAATCATGACAACAGCAGAAAAACTATACGAAGGCAAAGCCAAAATTATTTATGCAACGGACAACGAACAAATTTACTTAACCTATTATAAAGACGATGCAACAGCCTTTAATGCCAAAAAAAAAGGCACTATTGTTGACAAAGGGATAGTGAATTGTGCGATCGCATCTGCCCTCCTCCAACTATTAGAAAGCAAAGGAATTCCCACCCATTTCATAGAGAAAAAATCCCAACGAGAAATGCTCGTCAAAGCTGTAAAAATAATCCCCCTAGAAGTGGTAGTGAGAAACATCGCCGCCGGAAGCCTATGTCGAGAAACAGGATTATCCGAAGGAGAAAAACTACCCTCTCCCCTAGTCGAATTTTACCTAAAAAATGACGATCTAAACGATCCCCTCTTGACACCAGATCGCATTTCCCTGTTAAATGTAGCCACCGAAGAACAAATTAAAGAATTACAAACCCTAGCCAGAAAAATAAATGAATACCTGAGGGAATTTTTCCAAAACTGTGACATTATTCTAGTGGACTTTAAACTCGAATTTGGCTTAGACAAAGAAGGAACAATTTTATTAGCCGACGAAATAAGCCCTGATACTTGTCGTCTTTGGGATATTCTGGAACAAGATAAACAAAAAAGAGTCATGGACAAAGACAGATTTCGCAAAGACTTAGGAGAAGTAGAATCAGCCTATCAAAAAGTACAACAAAGAGTTCTGGCGCAAACTGAAAAACTAAAAAATAGCTAACATATTAAAGATAATTATTCTCATGATTAAAAATTGGTGTGAGACTGTGAGTAAAAAAACAAAACAAACCACAAATAATAGAAACTTTCTCTATCTAAAGAGACAGCAAATTTCTTCTCAACAAATAAACAGCATTACTAAAAGTTTAAAAATTATTAACAACAATTTTTGCTCATCCCCTCTACCATCAAACAAAAAATCACCAAAAATGAGTTCTATCAACCATCTGTTTAGTAAAAAATCTTTATTTACCGCCCTATTTTGTGTCACCAGTCTTACGGTCAATCAATCCGTTAAAGCGAATCCAGAAGCAACACAAGAGCATAAGATTAATCACTCTAGTTTGAGTATCAACCTTCATAATCTCCCCGAAATAGAAAAAAACTCCCCAGAAGCCAAAAATATTGTTTTATTAGAAGATAAAGCAACTATAGCTAGTGATAGCGGAATAAAATTAGACCCCTCCATCGTCCCTCAAAATGAAATTATTACATCAAATAATATTCCAAGGGAAATAGCCTCAACACAAGAAGTACTAGAAGAAGAAGTTACTAACAAAGAAATTGTAGATAATCAAGAAACAGTATTATTCAATGATGCTAACAACACCACAAAACTAAACCCTTTAAAAACAAACCCTACTCCAGAAAACGATTTAATAGCCCAAAATATCCCACAAACCAATGATCAGGAAACTCCTCAAACAGGAGAAGAACCAAGAGTATTAGTTGCCGAAGTCGTAGTAGAAGGAGTAGAAGGAGAACTAGAAGATTTAGTCTATAACGTAATTAGAACTAACCCCGGACGCACCACCACCAGAACAAGGCTACAAGAAGATACTAACGCCATCTTCGCCACAGGATTTTTTAGTAACGTTAACGTAACGCCTAGCGATACACCCTTAGGAGTTAGAATTACCTACACAGTACAACCAAACCCTGTACTTCAAGGAGTTACCCTAGAAACCCTCTCGGATACCCCCACACAATCAAAAATTCCCCCAGAAGTAATTGAAAATGCCTTTGGAGAACAATATGGAGAAATCATTAACCTCAGAGACTTACAAGAAGGAATAGGCAGTTTAAATCAATGGTACAGCGATAACGGTTTTGATCTTGCCCAGATTGTAGGTACTCCCCAAGTAGGGGCTGATGGTATTGTCACCCTCATAATCGCCGAAGGAGAAATCGAAGACATCCAAGTTAAATATTTCAACGAAGATGAAGACGAAGTTGAAGGAAAAACCCGTGAATTTATTGTTACCAGAGAAATACAACTTAAACCGGGAGATATATTTAATCGTAATACCGCCCAAAGAGACTTACAAAGAGTATTTGGTTTGGGTATCTTCCAAGACGTAAGACTATCTTTTAGCCCGGCAGAAGATCCTTCTAAAGTGATTGTTAATGTAGAAGTAGTAGAAGGAAATACAGGCTCAATAGCGGCAGGGGCGGGTATTAGTTCTGGTAGTGGCTTTTTTGGAACAATAAGCTATCAACAACAAAACTTAGGGGGAAATAATCAAACCTTAGGGGCAGAATTTCAGTTAGGAGAAAGAGAATTACTCTTTGATTTGAGTTTAAGGGATCCTTGGATTGCCACCACCCCCGATCGCACTTCCTACACCGCCAATATATTTCGTAGGCGTTCGATTTCCTTAGTCTTTGACGGCACAGATACTGATAGTGTAAGAACCGACAACGGCAATAATTCTCCCCGGGTAATCCGTACTGGTACTGGAATCACCTTCAACCGCCCCCTCGCACCAGATCCTTTTACCCGTCCAGACTGGCTAGTTAGTGCAGGATTGCAATATCAAAGAGTACGAATAGAAAATGCTGATGGAGATCTTGCTCCCATTTCCTCCGATGGAGACTTTCTTGCCTTAAGTGAATCGGGACAAGATGATTTAGTGTTAGTTAGGCTAAATGCCTCCCAAGATAGACGTAATAGCTCCCTACAACCCACCGAAGGAAGTTTGCTTTCCTTGGGAATGGATCAAAGTGTGCCTATCGGCTCAGGTAATATTCTCTTTAATCGTGTACGCGCTAGTTATAGCTACTATATGCCCGTCAACTTTCTCAACTTTGACTTTGCCCAAGGGGCTCAAGCCTTAGCATTTAACATCCAAGGGGGAACAGTCATTGGGGACTTACCACCCTACGAAGCCTTTGTTTTGGGGGGAAGTAACTCCGTCAGGGGTTATGGAGAAGGAGATTTAGGTAATGGACGCTCCTATGTTCAAGCCACCGCTGAATATCGTTTTCCCATTTTTTCAGCTATTGGTGGAGCCGTATTTTTGGACTATGGCACGGATTTAGGATCCGCTTCCTCTGTTCCCGGCAGACCAGCAGAAAGAAGAAATTTGAATGGTAATGGCTATGGTTATGGTTTAGGATTTAGAATCCAATCCCCCGTAGGGCCTATTCGGATAGATTTCGGTGTTAATGACAATGGTGATAATCGTCTTCATTTTGGGATTGGCGAAAAATTTTAACCCTTAGCTTTCCCTGTCTTACACCCTAGTATGGGAGTCCTTTTTTCTGATACCCTAGATTGAGTCCTAAAAATTTTTATAAAAACTGCTATATGAACGTTTCTATTGATAATGAACGTACCATCACCATCGGTACTCGTAAAAGTAATTTAGCTTTGGTTCAAACTTATTGGGTAAAAAAAGAGTTAGAAGGTCATTTTCCTGATGTGGACTTTGAAGTAGAAAAAATGAGTACCCAAGGAGATAAAATTCTTGATGTGGCCCTGGCCAAAATTGGAGATAAAGGTTTATTTACTAAGGAATTAGAATTGGGCATGATTAACAAAGAAGTTGATTTTGCTGTTCATTCTCTTAAGGATTTACCGACTAATTTACCAGATGGTTTGATGTTGGGTTGTGTGTCGAAAAGGGTAAACCCTGCGGATGCTTTGGTGGTTCATGTAAAACACAAGGATAAGCAATTAGATACTTTGCCAGAAGGGGCGGTCATTGGTACTTCGTCTTTGCGTCGTTTGGCTCAATTACGTCACCACTATCCCCATCTTACTTTTAAGGATGTGCGGGGTAATGTTAATACTCGTTTGGCTAAGTTGGATGCTGGAGAGTATGATGGCATTATTTTGGCGGTGGCAGGGTTAGAACGCTTGGATATGAGCGATCGCATTCACCAAGTAATTTCTAGTGAAATATCTCTCCATGCCGTTGGACAGGGTGCTTTGGGCATTGAATGTCGTACTGGAGACGAAACTGTGTTAGAAATTATCAAAGCCATTGAAGATCC
>PXEJ01000167.1 GCA_003566215.1 Cyanobacteria bacterium T3Sed10_376R1m
AATGATAGTCGTGCATTATGGGGTTTGGTGTTGATTTTTCTTTCCCTTGCTACTCTTATTCCCGTTACTCCTAGTTTGGCTATTCGTTTGGGTATTGGTTTTTAAATTCTCAAAAATTTTTTTCACCTGTTATGATAGTCGAGTATTTGTGTGTGATAAGAAATGAGAAAAAATCATTGGTTGATTGCTACTATTGCTCTCATATCATTTTTTTGTGAAATTATATTTACAACTCCTGTTTTGAGTGCAAATGATGCTTATTGTAGATTTGATCAAAGTTCCGTTAGTACTAAGGCACAGTTAAGAGAACAAGCTTTTCAGGGTAATAATGTTCAAACTAGGGGACAATATCAACAAGTTGTCCAGCGTCATAGTCAGATGTTGCGAGATTGTCGTAATCGTAATTGGCTAAAAGAACAGGCTATTTGGCTAAGAATTTATCCCTGTGATGTACGAGAAGGTGCGATCGAGAAAGTATTGGATCAGATTGTCAATTTGGGTTATAACACTGTATATATAGAAGTATTTTTTGATGGTAGGGTTTTATTACCGAAAAATGGGAATAATACTATTTGGTCTAGTGTTGTGGATGCCCCCGGTTATGAAAATAGAGATTTATATGCAGAAACCTTACAAAAAGGTCGGGAAAGGGGCTTAAAAATGTATGCTTGGATGTTTGCTCTTAATTACGGCTATTCCTATGGGATTAGGGGCGATCGCACCTCTGTTTTAGCCCTCAACGGTAAAGGAGAAAATAGTATCAATTATGTTGACGATGGTTCTCAGACTTTCGTTGATCCTTATAATTCCCTTGCCAGACAAGACTATAACCGATTACTTCAAGCCGTCTTACAGCGTCGCCCCGATGGAATCCTCTTTGATTATATTCGTTATCCCCGTGGTAGCGGTTCATATTCTGTTGCCTCTAAAGTAAAAGATTTATGGATTTATGGAGATGCTTCAAAACAAGCACTATTTAGAAGGGCTCAAAATCGTCAGGGTAGATGGTTATTAGAAAGATATGTTAATCAAGGATTTATTAATGGTAACGACTTAAAGCAAATGGAAGAACTTTTCCCAGACGAAACAACCCCTGTCTGGCAAGGAAGAAGTCCTGCCGCCCCCAATAATCTCTCCCGATTACAACTAGATTTATGGTATTTCACCGTTGCCCATGCCGCCCAAGGGGTTATAGATTTTCTTGATTTTGTCACTAGCCAAGCCAGACAACAAGGTATTCCCGCTGGTGCGGTGTTTTTTCCAGAAGGAAATGAACCCGTAGGAGAAATCGGTTTTGACTCGAGAGTTCAACCCTGGGATAACTTCTCTCAAAGTTTAGAATGGCATCCCATGTCTTACGCTCTTTGTGGCAATGCCACCTGTATCACAAGGCAAGTACAAAGGGTAATAGATAGCAATCGTTCTAACGTCCGCAACATTAAACCTGTTCTAGCAGGTCAGTGGGGTCTAAGTCAAGGGCAACGCCCCTCTTTGGAAATACAAATGGAGGGCATTAGGCGTTCTAACCCCGGTGTATCTTCCATTAGTCACTTTGCTTATTCGTGGATTGAACCTCAACACACCAGAGAAAGAGAAAGTTGTCGATTATAACTCTCCCTTGTTTATGGGTGGGAAGAATGATGATAAGATTACAAGGGCGATTGATTATTAAATTTGTATGGGTAATGTAGCTATTCTCTTAAATACACTACCTTGCGATCGCCCTTATTAGCACAATTAAAATTATATTTAGTTTAATATGGCAAAAGTTCTAGTATCAGATCCTGTGGACGAAACAGGTATAAAAATTCTCTCTCAAGTAGCACGGGTAGATGTTAATACAGGATTATCAGAAGATGAATTAATCGCCATTATTCCTCAATACGATGGGTTAATGATTCGTTCTGGCACTAAAGTAACCCAAAAAGTAATCGAAGCTGCCGAAAATCTGAAAATTATCGGCCGAGCAGGAGTTGGTGTTGACAACGTAGATGTTGCCGCTGCTACCCGTAGGGGAATAGTGGTAGTCAACTCCCCAGAGGGTAATACTGTCGCCGCGGCTGAACACGCTTTGGCAATGATGTTATCTCTTTCTCGTCACATTCCTGATGCTAATCAATCCGTAAAAGCAAATAAATGGGATCGTAAAAGCTATATTGGTTCTGAAGTTTATAAAAAAACTTTAGGAGTTGTCGGTTTAGGCAAAATTGGTTCTCATGTTGCTAAAGTATCTAAGGCTATGGGCATGAAAATTTTAGCCTATGATCCTTTTATATCCCAAGAAAGAGCTAATCAATTAGGTTGCATTTTAGTTGATTTAGATATTCTCTTCAGTGAGTCTGACTATATCACTCTGCACATTCCCAAAACAAAAGAAACCGCTAACCTCATCAATGCTCAAACTTTGGCTATGATGAAACCCACTGTGCGGATTATCAACTGTGCTAGGGGTGGAGTGATTGATGAAGATGCTCTCTATAAAGCCTTGAAAGAAGGTACAGTAGGCGGTGCTGCCCTTGATGTGTTTGCTTCTGAACCCTTAGGGGAGTCAAAATTAAGAGAATTAGGTAGTAATGTGGTCTTAACCCCTCATTTAGGAGCATCCACTGCTGAAGCACAGGTTAATGTGGCGATCGATGTTGCTGAACAAATTAGAGACGTACTACTCGGACTCCCTGCCCGTAGTGCTGTAAATATCCCCGGATTAAGTCCCGATGTAATGGAAAAATTACGCCCTTATATGCGTCTAGCCGAAACCTTAGGCAACTTAGTTGGACAACTTGCCGGGGATAGGGTAGAGAGTCTCAATGTTAAATTACAAGGAGATTTAGCGGATGGTAACAGCAGTCAACCTTTGGTTGTCGCTTCTCTCAAGGGTTTACTTTCCAAAGCTCTAAGGGAAAGAGTTAACTATGTTAACGCTGCCATTGAAGCCAAAGAAAGAGGTATTCATTTAGTAGAAACTAGAGACGCAACCATCAAGGATTATAGTAACTCTATTTATTTAGAAGCCGTTGGCACCAAGGGTACTCATTCTGTGACAGGCGCTTTATTAAACGATGGTGATATTCGTATTACCAATGTTAACGGCTTCCCTGTAAATGTTCCCCCTAATACTTATATGCTCTTTACCCTACATCGTGATGTACCCGGTATTATTGGTAAAATCGGTTCTTTGCTAGGCAATTTTAATGTCAACATCGCCAGTATGCAAGTAGGACGCAAAATTGTCCGTGGAGATGCGGTGATGGTATTGAGCATTGATGATCCTTTGCCAGAAGGTGTTTTACCTGAAATTCTTAAGGTGGGTGGAGTCACTGACGCTTATACTGTCAGCTTGTAAACTTATCCTGTAGTGTTCGGTTTGGAATAATTGACAGCAAGTAACTTCTTTAAACTAAAAATCCTCGCCCCAAAAATGCGAGGAAGGTCAACATTCTGAACACGAACTCAGGTATTATTTATTAATAAATTTATTCAAACGAATCTTTATTTGCTTCAATTTTTTATATCAAATGATAGTTTATGATGCAGTTTTCTGTGTTTCACCGGAACATAAATATATCGCACTAAAAGCTATTAAATCTTTAGCAATTTTTTCCAAAGCAAAAAGAATATTTGTGATAACTGCACAAAATAATTTTGTTTTTTTTTACACAAACTTAAACTGTGAATCATTATCTTTAATACTACTAGATGAAGATGACATTATAGAAGGTGTAGATCTATTTTTTGTCAAGAAAGTGTTAGAAGAAAGAATTGGGATAAATGAGCGTGCTGGATGGTACTTTCAACAATTTATAAAAATGGCAGTATCCAAAGAAATAATAGATTTAGCTTCTTTTTATTTACTTTGGGATAGTGATACTTTAATGTTAGATTATATTACCTTTTTTGATTCTAATAATCGAGTATTAATTAATCCGAAGAAGGAATATCATAAACCATATTTTGATGTTATGAAAAAAATAATTGGATTAGATAAAAAAGTCAATTTTTCTTTTATATCAGAGCATTTAATGATTAATAAAAACTATATGCAAGAACTTATTAATATTATTCAGAAAAATGCACCAGAAAATGTTTTATGGGTCAAATTTATTCTTGACTCTATTGATGATGATTCTTTATCTGGTTCTGGATTTAGTGAGTATGAAATATATGGAAATTTTATTAGTGTTAAATATAAAAATAGTTATTCTTGTCGTTCATTAAAATCAACTCGCAATGGAGCAAATTTTTATGGCATAAATCCTGATAAGTATGATATTTTTTATTTGACAAAATTTAATTATAAAATAGTTACATTTGAACATTGGCAACCTAGTTTTGAATTTTTTATATTGATCAATAAGATTTTAGCTAAAGTTTTCTATGAGGTTAGATTGTTTCTTAATAAAGATGATCTACAACTGAAAAATATTACACAAATTTTTTAAGAATCAAAAAAAGTGTCAAGCTATATTTTAATCATATAGTTAGTGTATAAGTCTTTGGTGTCAAGATTTTTTAATTTTTCTCCAAACCAAATAGATGGAGCAATAACTTTTTTATAAGGATTAGTATTTAACCAACTAGCCCACCAGCTAAAAGAACTATTGGCGATAATTTGATGGGGACACATACTCATTAAGTATAGGTCTAAGTCATCCCGATCGCCCTTCCAAAAAGAAAAACAATCCCGATTAAAAATAGATTGATTTCGACACCAATCCAAATCATCAGAAAAAACGACATAGGAAGTATTTTGCTCAAATTGAGCCATTGCTTGGATATAGTAGTCTAAAGAACAAATAGGATGATGCTTGGGGTATTTTAGATAATCTCCCCTACGGACATGGATAGCACACTGAGGATGATTTAACTTTGAACTATAGATATAATCTAATTTTTCCTTTATTAGTGGGGGAGGCAAAAATAATTTGAGGATAGAATCTCGATATTTAATAAAATATTTCTCTGATTGAAAATACCCTGATAACTTCATTTTAGGGTGATATGCGATCGGCGAGTAAAAATGATTTTTTTCTTTAAAAACATGAGGAAACCACACTTTTTTGTCGATTAAAGATCGATAAAAAGTTTCTTGATAATAATTTGTTGATTTACTTCGTTGATAGCTACTTTTAAGATTAAACACCGCATCATCATTATTTTCCCACGCCACCGCCAAAGTGGTAGCCACCTGAAATAGTTGATTTCCCAAACCCCCGGCTAATTTACAAGTAATCATATCTCAATTGGTTTTGCCTCAAGAAATTATACGCTGCTAAACCAAAAATCCTAAGGCAGATTTGACCCTTTTCAGGGTTGCATTAGCCACCATTTCCGCTTTTTCCTTTCCTTCCTTCAACACAGTATCTAAATAACCCTTTTCTCTCATTATTTCTTCGTACTTTTCTTGAATGGGAGTCAGCCCCTCGATAGTTGCTTCCGTTAGTAAAGGCTTAAATTTACCCCAACCCATATCCGCACATTCTAGGGCAACCTTTTCTTTAGTTTGGTTACTAAAAATAGAATAAAGAGTTAATAAATTATTACACTCAGGACGTTGAGGATCAAAACTCAAACCCATAACAGGATCAGTTTTACATTTTTTAATTTTTTTCTTAATCATTTCTGGAGAATCTAATAAACTAATGCGACTCAACTCAGAAGGATCAGATTTAGACATTTTTTTTGTGCCATCACTTAAACTCATTACCCTTGCACCCTCTTTTTTGATAAGGGGTTCAGGAATTTTAAACACCGGATTTTCCTCAGAAGCGAATTTGTCATTGAAACGAATGGCTATATCACGGGTTAATTCTAAATGTTGTTTTTGATCTTCTCCTACAGGTACTTGATCAGCATCATATAACAATATATCCGCCGCCATTAAAATTGGGTAATCTAACAAACCAACACTAACGTTTTCTCCTTGCTTGATTGCTTTTTCCTTAAATTGGATCATCCGTTCTAACCAATTTAACGGGGTAGTACAGTTGAGTAACCACGCTAATTCGCTATGGGAACTAACATGGGATTGAACAAAGATTGTAGAGTATTGAAGATCAATACCACAAGCTAAATATAAACTAGCAATGGTGTATGTATCTTTTGCTAAAACTTCTGGATTGTGAGGTACGGTAATGGCATGGAGGTCAACTACACAAAAAAAATTATCATATTGAGGTTGCATTTCAACCCAGTTACGAATTGCGCCTAAATAGTTGCCGATATGTAAATTTCCTGTTGGTTGCACCCCTGATAAAATACGTTTTTTACTCATTCTTTTTTATTTTATGTAACTACCCAGTGGCAAATTATACCATTTATTTGGTGGGCATGAACCAGTCTTGTCATAAAGGGGTTGACCTTTACCAGTAATGGTTAAAACTTTTGTTTGCGATTGTCTCTGGGCTACTTTATTGACAAAAAAATACTAACTGAATTAAAAATCTTCAGAATATTTACATAAATCAGTATATTATTAAAGCTAATTTACGATAATCTGTATTGTGTTGAGGAGACTGAGAAAGTGAGAACAGTAGATCTAAACGGAAAACCTTTTCATTTCATTGGTATAGGTGGGATTGGGATGTCTGCTCTAGCTTATATTTTAACGAAAAGAAAGCTTCCTGTTTCAGGGTCGGATCTTAAATCGAGTAATATCACTCAACGTTTACAATCTCTAGGGGCACAAATTTTCTTAACTCAGGATGCTGGTAATTTAGAGCAGTTGTCCTATCAGTTGGATTCTCAAAATCAAAATCAAGAGAATAATGATTCTTTACAGGTGATTTGTTCTACTGCAATTAACTCTAATAATTCTGAATATCAAGCGGCTATAAATAAAGGCTATTCTATTTTTCATCGTTCAGATCTTTTATCTGCTTTAATTAAGGACTACCATAGTATTGCGGTGGCAGGTACCCATGGCAAAACTACTACTAGCAGTTTAATTGGTTATATGCTTCTTGAGTCTGGTTTAGATCCTACGGTGATTATAGGGGGTGAGGTTCAAGCATGGGATGGTAATGCTCGTTTGGGACATAGTGATTTTTTGGTGGCAGAGGCGGATGAGTCTGATGGTTCTTTGGTGAAGCATTGTCCTCAGATTGGTATTATTACTAATATTGAGTTGGATCATCCTGATCATTATGCTGATTTGGATCAGTTGGTGGCTATTTTTAATCAGTTTGCTTCTCAATCTGATTTGGTTATTGCTTGTGTGGACTGTCCTGTAGTGAAAGCAAAGGTTAAGGCGGATATTTCTTATAGTATTAATCCCGAATCTGATGCTAATTATGTTGCTCGTAATATTGTTCATGAGCCTCATGGTTCTAAGGCCGAGATATGGGAAAATGGGGTGTTATTAGGGGAAATTTCCCTTTTACTTTCTGGGAATCATAATATTAGTAATGCCCTAAGTGCGATCGCAGTTGGACGTAAATTAGGACTAAGTTTTGAGGTTATAGCCGAGAGTATTTCCACCTTTTGTGGGGCAAAAAGACGTTTTGAACACCGAGGAAATTACCAAGGAGCTACTCTAATTGATGATTATGCCCACCATCCAAGCGAAATTCGTTGTACCCTCCAGGGAGCGCGTACCCGCCTACCTCAATATCAAGCCCATCGTTTAGTAGCTATTTTTCAACCCCACCGTTATAGTCGTACTGCCACCTTTTTAGATGACTTTGCCCAGTGTTTTGAATCGGCGGATGTGGTCATTTTGACAGATATTTATAGCGCAGGAGAGGTAAATAAGACTAATATTAATGGACAAACCCTTGCGGAAATTACAAAAAAATACCATAAAAAGGTAATTTATCATCCTGATTTATCAACTTTGGCTAAATTTCTAGCTGACTTCTTGGAGTCTGATGATTTAACGTTGTTTTTAGGGGCAGGAAATCTTAATCAGATTATCCCTCAACTATTAGCCCTTGATGACAAATCTTTATTAATGGCTTAGAGTAAAAATTAAATTTTTGAATGGTTAATCAATTAATTTAATGGTAGTTTTTTGATTATGGTCAGACATTAGATCATGATTAGTGATTATTGCATGGCTCTTAATAATTTTAATTATCTAATGATCTTAATTTTTCCTAGTTTTTTCCTTTTTTCTTTTATTTATCCAATTTTAAATGTAAAAAAATAATGGCGATCGCACATAAACATCCAATGACCAACTCCTTGACGAATCCAATTGCACTAAGACATACAGACTGTTTAATTTATCAAAAGGTTCATATCTCCCCCTATACATCTTACAAAGTGGGAGGACAAGCCCAGTGGTACGTTGAACCGAAGTCATGGAATGATGTCCAAGAAATTTTTAGGTGGATTGAAAAACAACAAATACCCCTTACTTGTTTAGGAGCTGGTTCAAACTTACTAATTTGCGATCGTGGTATTGAAGGCTTAGTATTAAACACTCGTTATCTCAAAGAATTTTCCCTTAATCAAGAAAATCAAAGCATTACCGTAGGTGCAGGTTATTCCCTCCCCAAACTAGCTTGGCTCGCCGCTAAAAAAGGCTGGGAAGGCTTAGAATGGGCCGTGGGCATCCCCGCCACCATTGGAGGTGCTGTGGTCATGAATGCCGGGGCACACAAAGGGTGTATCGCCGATATATTAAGTAATGCCCTAGTTGCTTATCCTGACGGTAATTTAAAATATTTATCAGGGCAAGAATTAGAATACTCTTATCGTACATCCAAGTTACAAAAAGAACAAGCTCTTGTATTAAGCGCCACCCTAAAACTAAGTCCCACATCCACAAGAGATAAAATGATGGAAATTACAGGGAACAACTTTAAACACAGAAAAAAAACCCAACCCTATGACAAACCTAGTTGTGGCAGTGTCTTTCGTAATCCACAACCCCAAGCCGCAGGGTGGTTAATAGAACAAATTGGATTAAAAGGTTATCAAATAGGTGGAGCACAGGTTGCCCATCGCCACGCCAATTTTATCCTCAACGCTGGTAATGCTACTGCCAAGGATATTTATAACCTGATAAACCATGTTCAAGAACAAGTACAAAACAGTTGGTCAATTCTTCTTCATCCCGAAGTCAGAATGTTAGGGGAATTTTAAACTTCTATTTGTCTCTCACCGCAATACATTCAATTTCCACTAAAACATCCTTAGGCAAACGGGCAACTTCAACACAAGCCCGTGCTGGGGGATTTTCAGAGAAAAATTGACCATAAACCTCATTCATCGGTACAAAATTATTTAAATCACTTAAAAAAACAGTGGTTTTAACTACCGCCGAAAATTCTACTCTGGCTTCATGCAAAATAGCCTTAAGATTGCTCATTACCTGTTTTGTCTGAGTTTGAATATCTCCATCTCCTACCATCTCACCCTGAGCATTTAAAGGGATTTGTCCTGCCACAAAAATTAACTCACCACTAGCCACCACAGCCTGATTATAAGGACCTACTGGTGCGGGGGCTTTATCTGTATAAATAACTTTTTTAGTTGCCATCAAA
>PXEJ01000406.1 GCA_003566215.1 Cyanobacteria bacterium T3Sed10_376R1m
TAATACCGTACGGGGATCAACTACTCGATCTCGAAAACTAGCCACAATGGCGATCGCCATGCCCAAATCCGCCGCCGGTTCTTCTACTCCTAACCCCCCCGCCGAAGCCACATAGGCATCCAACTTAGAGAGGGGAATCCCCACCCTTTTTTCCAATACCGCTAAAATTTGCTGTAAACGGTTGTAATCAACCCCTGTGGTAGAGCGACGGGGGGAAGTGTAACTGGTGGGGCTGACAAGGGCTTGTAACTCCACTACAATAGACCTTGTACCTTCACAGGAAACGATGGTGGCAGTACCGGGGGCTAGTTCATCTCGACTACTTAAAAATAATTCTGAAGGGTTGGAAACTTCTACCAAACCATGATCCACCATTTCAAAGATACCAATTTCATGGGTAGCACCAAACCTATTTTTTACAGATCTTAGCAGACGATGGGACGCATAGCGATCGCCCTCAAAATATAAGACCGTATCCACCAAATGTTCCAAGACACGGGGACCTGCGATCGCACCTTCCTTAGTGACATGACCCACAATAAAAAGAGTAATACTTTCCCGTTTAGCAACCTGCATCAGAGCCGAAGTACACTCCCTCACCTGAGAAACCGAACCGGGAGCCGAGTTAATATCAGCATAATGTAGAGTTTGAATACTATCAATAATCGCTACTTGAGGCTTAAGAGACTCCAACTCCTTTAAAATTTCCTCTAAATCCGTCTCCGGCATGATATACAAATTAGGAGAAGAAGCCACACTTTTGATAGACTCGGTGGCAACCTGCTCAGACTTTTTACCCTTCCCATTCCCATTATTACTATGGGGCTTATGTCCATTAGAATTGTTCTCTAACCTCTCCCTTTTCGCCTCCTCTTCTCCCACTTGTAACCTTGTGGCCCGTAACTTAATTTGTTGCCCCGACTCCTCCGCCGACACATAAAGAATGCGGGGTAAACGTAAAGATAACTGATTAGCTGTTTGTAATAATAACGTAGATTTACCAATCCCCGGATCACCCCCAATCAGAACCAACGAACCGGGGACAATACCACCACCCAAAACTCTGTCTAGCTCATGATAACCTGACTCAATGCGGGGTTGTTCTTCCTCCGTAATATCTTCAAACTTCACCGAAGCGCGAGGTTTTGCATCTGTTTCCCCCCTATGGGTATCACGGGTTTGAGACTGCCACCCAGCCCGACTAAAACTGGTCTTACTATTAAGGTTGGGGTTAATAACTTGTTCTTCTAAAGTGCCATAGGTATCACAACTAGGACATTTACCAAACCACTGGACAGATTCAGAGCCACAAGCACTACAGATGTAAACAGTCTTAGTTTTAGGCATTAAATTTCCATCCTATGACTTAAGTTCAGCTAACTTGATTATGCAATCAAAAATTTTTTTTAGTTGGGATTGTTAAAAAAGTTAACTTTTTTGGCGTTACTGAGTTTAGCTATGATTTGTTTTAGGTGGGGAATGATTCGACTACGCTCATCAACCATCGGCAATAGGGAATAGTGATTTGAAGATTTAATGTTTGTTTTAATTTTAATTAATTAAGGAAAATTCTAAACAAAAACAAGTACCTTTTTCGGGGGAAGATTGTACTTCAATTTCTGCGTCTAGTTGTTGAGTTAATAACCGAACTAATCTTAAACCCAGGGATGGGCTATCCTCCCAGTTTAAGTCCTTGGGGAAGCCTTTACCATTATCTTTTACTTCTAAAACTATATTGTCTTTTTTCTTGAGTCGCAGATTTATGGTTACTTCTCCTTTACCATGGGGAAAAGCGTGTTTAAAGGCGTTGGTTACTAACTCATTAATTAATAAACCAGCGGGGATAGCAGTTTCAATGTTCAGATGACATACTTCTAAGTTTGTAATGGGTTTAATGCCTCCTTGACTATGGTTATAGGACAAAAATAGGTTCGAAACTAATCTTTTAATATAATCGGCGAGATTAATTTCTGAGAGGTCATCGGATTGATATAGTTGCTCATGAATGACTGCCATGGTTTGGATTCTGTTTTGACTGTCGTGGAATAGGTTGCGCACGGCTTCATCTTCTACATAACTTGATTGTAGGTTGAGTAATCCTGAAATTACATAAAGGTTATTTTTAACTCGGTGATGGATTTCTTTGAGTAAAACTTCTTTTTCTTGCAACGATTTGAATAGTTTGTCTTCGGCTTCGTGGCGCTGGGTTACATCGGTGGAAATTCCATCAATGCTTACGGGCCTACCATATTTATCATAGACTATGTGCGATCGCTCTCTGACCCATCTTGTTTTCCCCGTAGATAAAATGATTTTGTATTCTAATTCCCAACTTTTATTAGTTCCATTTTGAAGAATACCAAGCCTATAACTTTCTAAGATTTCTTGCCAAGTATTTTCCACTAATTCTCGATATTCTGGGGCAACCATCTGTAGCAAAATTCCCCTATCGGCCAAAATTGATGCGGGGGAATAACCATAAAGAATTTCACACGCAGGGTTAATATAGCGTAAATTCATATCAGGTATAGACATTGACCATACGACATCTTGTAGTGAACTCAGCACACTATTTAATCTCCCTTCACTTTTTTGTAAGGATTCTTCCGCTTCTTTGCGATCGCTTATATCATTAATAACAGCAATAAAGTAAGAGGGTTCAACAGATACCCAAACTACGGACATAGTTAAATAAATCCAGAGAAAACTACCATCTATGCGTTTAATTCTAATTTCCCGCTCAAAGGTTGATCGTTGACTAGCTAACAACTCCGATAAATCCGTAAGGGTATCAGAAACATCATCATAATGAATTAAGTCATGGAAATCAATATCCCCTAAATCTTGACGACGATAACCCACTAACTGAGTAAACTTATCATTAGCTAATACTAATTTGCCCGGCAGACTTACTTGGACAATGCCCACCGCCGCTTGATTGAACATACTGCGAAATCTCTCCTCACTCAATTTTAAGCGCAACTGAGCCAAGCGCACTTCCTCAATATCCTGTCCACAGGCAATAATACCGATGCCGTCTCCCTGAGTATCGGTAAAACGGTTAACATTCCATAACAAAGTTCTTTCGGTACCATCGGCAACCATTACCTTACTCTCTAAATTTCTTTGTACTTTCCCTTCAAATAGAGTAACGTCTAGTTTTTTTTGCAAGATTTCCCTGTCACTAGGGGCAACAAACAATAAGAAGTAATCTTCCCCCAACACAGAATCCCTTGTCCAACCAAATATTTTTTCTGCTTCCTCATTCCATTCCAAAATACGGTACTTTTGGTTTAAGACTACTAATACAGTTCCCGCAGTTTGAACAAATGTCCTTAATTGAGTGGTGGTGTGTTCTAGTTCTTCTGTTCTATCTTTGACCCTTGTTTCTAATTCTTCATTTAAACTACGTAGTTGTTCTTCGGCTTGTTTTGCTAAAGTAATATCACGGGCGACGGCATAAATTGTTCCTTCTTCATAGGGTAAGCTTTTCCATGCTAACCAGCGATAATATCCTTCATTGGTGCGCAAACGATTCTCAAAGTTTTGACTGGCAAATCCTTGACTAAGTTTTTCTAATTCCTGGGCGGTAATGTCCACATCATCAGGGTGAACGAAGGATAACATATTTTGGTCAACCATTTCTTCTTCTCCATACCCCAAAGTGGTGGAAAAACTGGAGTTAACTCTTTTAAATGAGCCATCAACCCCTGCGATACAAAACATATCAAGGGATAAATTAAAAAAGTAATCTAGCTGTCGTTGTGATTTAGTACGTTCTAGGGCGGTAGCTAAGACATTGGCTACGGTTTGTAAAAAATTCACTTGTTCTAAGCTAAATTTCTGTGGTTTTTTACTATATACTCCGATGACACCAAAATAGTTATCTTTGCCGCCAATATTAACCATTGCCCCACTTACTATTCCTGTGTTGTGTAGAAAAGGGGGAGGACTAAATCTCGTTTCTACCAGTAAATCTTCGGTGATGACTGGTTGACCAATCTTCATGGTATAACCCGGCATCCATCGAGGGGATGCTCCAATTTTGGCTACTCCTAACCATTTTTTTTCCCAGCCTATTCCTGATTTTAGGACAAAGGCGGCTTGATTTCCTTGTAATTCTAGTAGGTTACAGTATTCTACGTTGAGGGTGTTGGCAATGATTTCGACGGTAGTTTTTTCGAGAATTTCTAAGTTATTGCTAGTTAGGGCTGTATTACCTAGAAGGGCGATCGCAGTTTGATATTCTGCTACTTGTAGAGCTTTTTGGGCATATTCTGATTGTTGAATGGCAATAGCTACCTGAGAGGCTAATTTTTTCAGCAATTCTAACTCGTCTTTTTCCCAATGTTTGGGGGCAAAGGAATTTTGGGCTGCTAGGAGTCCCCAAAGGCGATCGTGGAATATAATGGGAACTACTAAGTTGGCTTGTACTTGAATTGCTAGTAGTAAATCAAGGTGACAAGGGGACAAATTGGCTTTAAAAACATCATCAGTGGCTTGTATCCTGCCATTAAGATAAGGTTTAATAAAATCCTTGGCAAAACAATGATCCTCCACTACACGGCCTAAGATGGACATTACCCCTATACCTCCAGACTCAGCAATCACTACCCCATCCCCATCGGGGTATAGTTGATAAACAATCACGCGATCGCACTCTAAGAAAGAACGGACTTCATTAACAGTATTAGTCAAAATCTGTTCTAAATTAAGAGATTGTCGAATGCGATAACTCAAACTAGAGAATAACTTTTCTTGTTCAACTTGTTTTTTTTCTAATTTAACAGCTGTTTTTAAATTGTCTAATTCCCTTTGTTGTTGTCGTAAATAATTTTGTTGCCAAAGAGGATTTAAGACTTCAATTAAATCATTAGCTGTAATCAAACTTAAACGATCAAAAAAGTTATGAGGAACATCATTGACTCCTAAATGACATAAACCCCTAAAGGATTTATGATTTAATGAATTGTTTTCATTTCTTACTAAAATGCTACCTTGATGCTGTAAAACATTACTAATAGTGGGGATTTTTTCTGTGGGACCAAATGAAGGGAAATCCCCTAATACTAAATCATTAATAGTTTTTGTTTTCCAATTACTGTCTAACAAGGCTTTAATGATATGCTGAGTATATATGACTTTTAAGTTATTATTTTGCTCAAAAATAAACCCACAATTTTCTTGGTTTTTTGTAAAAATAGTAGCAATTTCTAATATCTTTTCATCCTTGTTCACCCAAATTAAATTGGGCTTACAGATATTTTTAATGGCAATATTGTGATATAAAGAATCATTTGCTAAGTAGCGGATCAAACTTCTGGGACTAATAATTCCACTTAAAACACCAGCTTCATTTAAGCAACCATAAACATTATATTTTTTTTGAAAAATTCCCTGGGCAATGGTAAAAATATCCGTTAAATGAGATTCCTTTTGACAGGGAAAACTTTGACAAAAATCTTTTGCTCTCAAGGAGTAAATATTTGTCCCTGTACCAATAATTTTGACTGCGCATGGCGACGTAATAACCCCTAAAGGGACACTATTTTCTTCTACAATTAGATAAGTATAACCCTGGGATAATTTTTTCAAAATATCTAGGAAAGAAGTCTCTGGAGAAATACTAATAGGGTTATAATCAACGATCGCCCATTGAGTAATTAAATTAGAATTTTGTAGAGAGGGATAATTCATGATGGGTTTAAGGATCGGACTACTTCTATGCTAATCCAAAACACTCTTAAATCTGGTAATGTAAATTAAAAATTTATTTACCCTGACTAAAAAACTCTTTCAAAAGAACCTGAATAATTGTCAATTGTCCCATTTTAAGGGAATATAGTTTAGGTGTTATTGCCACTGTCAAGATATTGATTAATATTATTAACTTGTATGATTTCTAGTAATGATTTTCGCACTGGTGTCAGTATTGAATTAGATGGAAATGTTTGGAAAGTAGTTGAATTTCTTCACGTTAAGCCGGGTAAAGGAGCCGCATTTGTCCGTACCAAATTGAAAAATGCTCAAACCGGAAGCACCATGGAAAAAACTTTTAGAGCAGGGGAAACAGTACCCCAAGCCAACTTGGAAAAACGAACCATGCAACACACCTATAAAGAAGCAGAGCAATATGTGTTTATGGACATGGAAACCTTTGAAGAAGCAAGACTTAGTGAAGAGCAAATTGGCGATCGCTCCAAATACCTCAAAGAAGAAATGGAAGTTAACATTCTTTATTGGAATGATACCGTTTTAGACGTAGAATTACCCACTTCAGTTGTTTTAGAAATTACAGAAACCGATCCGGGAGTAAAAGGAGACACTGCCACAGGAGGAACAAAACCAGCTATTCTCGAAACAGGGGCTCAAATTATGGTACCCTTATTTATTGCGATCGGTGAAAAAATAAAAGTAGATACTCGTACCGACACTTATTTAGGTAGAGAAAACTAAGATAAGATAAACCTTAACTTTGTTGAATAAACCTTTTAGATAAACAAAAATTAACAGTGCCAATAGACTTTAAGCAACTACAAGAATTTATAGAGGCGATCGCCACTACAGAAATTACTAAATTAACCGTTAAAGAAGGAGACTTTGAACTTACGGTTAACAAAAGTAAGCCTGAAGCGGTAATGCCAACCTATATTACATCTCCTCCCCCTACCGTCACCCCGACCGTAGAAACACAAACCCCAAGCACAACTAACCCACCTCCCACAGCCTCAGAAAAACCAACTAACGGCAACCAAAAAGCCGATAATTGGAAAGAAGTAACCTCTCCCATGGTAGGGACATTCTATCGCGCCTCCGCCCCCGGAGAATCAGCATTTGTTGAAGTAGGAGATAAAATCAGCGTCGGTAACGTAGTCTGTATCATCGAAGCAATGAAACTAATGAACGAAATTGAAGCCGAAGTATCAGGGCAAGTCATGGAAATTGCCGTAGAAAATGGCGAACCAGTCGAATATGGTCAAACTCTTTTCTGGGTTTCCACCAGCTAACCCTTTCCTAAATTAAATTTCATCAGGAATTATCCACTTAGGAGGCTCACTCAACTTTTTCATACGAGCCGCCTCAGCCATCTCCAGCATTTTGTCCAAAGACGTATTCTCAAGAAAAATTTTCGTCTCTTGGGCATATTTCTTATTAGGGCATTCTTCCCCCAAAATACAGCCATTGATGCACTCTACTTTACAGTTTACTTCTCTATTCATAATCTCTTAATTTTCTTTTTTTTTCCTCACCTAAAATTATCTCATGATTGTTGAATCTCCCCAAAAACAGTAGAGGAATTCCCCAATTAGGGGTGGAGAAGGATGTTATACCAAATCCTGTTTAGATAGTATGTCTATTTACTCTTGGTACCAAATACCATAATGTTTCTCCCGTTTTTGGTTTGACAAAACCGTAAACATATAACCACTCATAACGATGATTGACTACTGCTAATGGTCTTTCTCCTACTTTTGCCCACACTTTCCTTAAAATTGGCTTTAATCCCATTCTATGTTCATCAAAAAACCACACATCTTTGGTATAAAAAGAAGTTTTTTGGAAAGCTACTGATCATAAATGATTCACATTTTGACGATAATTTGTTAACTTACTCCAAAACAACTATTAAATTCTTGGGGTTAGATGAGTATATTTGAATCGATATTTTTAGGGATAATTCAGGGAATTTTTATGTTTTTTCCCGTTAGTTCAACTAGCCACTTAGTTTTAACCCAACATTGGTTAATTCAAAGAGGTTCTAGTCTTCCTGCTCCAGAAAGCGCTGAAATGATTTTTTTTGATTTAATTGTTCATGTTGGCACTCTGGTTTCTATTGCGGTGGTTTTTCGTAGAAGTTTAAGTCGTTTTCTCTACCGAGTTTGGGATGATTTGGTAAGTTTGATTTCTAGTCCTCAATCTTTACCGAGTAAGTCTTTTAGTTTGAAATTACGCCCTGAGAAAACTCCATCTCTCACAAAAATAAAAAAGGATAGAAAAGATGAAAAATTATATTTACGTTTAGCACTATTAGGAATGCTTTCGGTTTTGGTTACAGGATTAATTGGTTTTCCCCTTAAGTCAGTATTTAAGGAAGTATTTGCTACTCCTAGTGCGATCGCCATTACCCTAAGTATTACAGGAATATTGCTGTGGTACACAGATATGAAAGTCAAACAACCAAGAGGATTGAGAGAAATTAATCCCTTTGTTGCCACTGTAATAGGTATTGGGCAAGGATTAGCGCTTATACCCGGGCTAAGTCGTAGTGGAATGACCATTTCCTTCGCCTTATTTGTTGGCTTAAAACGTCAATGGGCAGCGGAATACAGTTTTTTTATCGCCTTTCCTACCATTTTAGGGGCAACCTTACTTCAATCAATAGAGTTATCTCAGACAGAATCCATCGCCCTGGATGTTTTACCCTTAGTTATCGGTTTTATTGTTTCTGCCATCGTAGGTATCTTCGCCCTACAAATTGTCCTAAATTTCCTTTACCGAGCCAAGTTTCGTTATTTTTCTTATTATCTTTGGATTTTAGCGATTATTGTTGCCTTTGGCATGGAAAACAATTAACAATACAAAATAAGTTTTTGTAATCATATATTTATTTAATAGTGTTTTGATAATTTAAGGTTAAATAAAGTGCAAAAAAAAAGATCATTGGGAGAATGTGAAAGTTTGCATAGATCAAGAAATCAAGCTATTCTGGAAATAAGGAGTAGTAATCTACAATCAAAATGGCTAGTATAACCTTTGAAAATGTCAGTAAAAGATTTGATGATTTTACTGCAGTTAAAAATTTAAATTTAAGTATCGATGATGGTGAATTTTTGGTTTTTGTTGGTCCTTCTGGCTGTGGCAAAACCACTTCCCTTCGGCTTCTAGCTGGTTTAGAAGAGATAACGGAGGGGCATATTTATCTTGACGATCGCATAGTCAACAAGTTACCACCCAAAGAAAGGAATATCGCTATGGTATTTCAATCCTATGCCCTCTATCCCCACCTAAGCGTATATGAAAATATGGCGTTTAGTTTACAATTACAGGGCAAGGGCAAAACCGCCATCAGGAGAAGGGTAGAAACCGCAGCAGATCAGCTCGGTATTGGTCATTTATTAAGCCGTAAACCCAAAGAACTATCCGGGGGTCAAAGGCAGAGGGTAGCAGTGGGAAGGGCGATCGTTCGTGAGCCTTCAGTCTTTTTAATGGATGAACCATTATCAAATCTGGATGCTAAACTACGAGTTCAAGCAAGAACGGAAATATCAAAACTCCATAGTAAACTACAAACGACCTTTGTCTATGTAACCCATGACCAGGTAGAAGCCATGACCATGGGAACAAGAATCGCCGTCATGAATGGGGGGATTCTTCAACAAATTGACAGTCCCGAAAATCTTTATA
>PXEJ01000368.1 GCA_003566215.1 Cyanobacteria bacterium T3Sed10_376R1m
AGCCTTTTATAAGGTTGATTTAGAAGGGAGTAAAAATTTAATTAATTGTGCTAAAGACAATAATATTGAAAAATTTGTTTTTGTTACCTCCTTATGTGTATCAAAATTCTTTCACCCCCTTAATATATTTGGATTGGTTTTATTTTGGAAAAAACAAGCAGAGAAATATTTAATAAAAAGTGGTTTAAACTATACTATCGTGCGCCCCGGAGGATTAAAAAAGGAAGATAACCTTTACCCCATAGTAGTTAGTGGAGCTGATACTTTATTTGAAGGTTCAATTCCCCGCAGGAAAGTTGCTCAGGTATGTGTAGAATCTCTTTTTTATCCTCAAACCAATAACCGTATTTTAGAAATTGTTGCCAAAGAAGATGCTCCCGTTAAAGATTGGAGTGATTTACTAGAAGTATCTTCAATTTGATTTAATTTTTCTCTCGATTGTTCAATGTAAATTAATGTGAGTTTTTCTTTGCCCGTAGGAACCACAGTAATTAAAGCGTTTTGTCGGAGGTGAAGCTACATAGCCGAACTTAGAGAATAGTCTAAATGGGAATCCGCTGCCTTTGGGAAGGTTCAAATAAGCAGATAGCAATCCAACCTATGATACAATATCAGATGTAAATAATAACAAAAAATATCACTCATTCAATCAAAAAATTGTGATGATGTGAGCAGTTGAAACGCTTATATTATTATCAGGAGTATAAAATGCTAACTTTAAAAATTGTGGTCAATGTCGTTGTAGCTTCTTTTATTTTATTATTCATTTTTGGTTTTCTTTCTGGAGATCCTTCCCGTAACCCCGGACGTAAAGATGCCGAATAAAAAAATTTAATAGATTGAAATTATTTTTTTAAATCGAAAATACCGCCCGTTTTCATCTCTTGATGTGACGGGCTTTTCACTGCAAAACATACCAAATTAGATAATAATACTACTTTTAAAATCTAACTCGAGGAGAATATAAAACTCCTATTCAATTTAGTTATTTTGAGTACAATACAAATTTTAAATATAACTGAATTTAACATTTTTAACTTGCCACAATGACTTCAGCAGACTTTATGTTATTTTTTATCAACACTAGATAATTTATTGAAAAACTTAATTATAACTATATTTCATTTTTTTTAGTATTCTTTGATACATTAAAAAAGAAGTAAAAATAATAACTAATCTCCACAAAATCTACACATTTAACAGTTATGTTAAGAATGTTTGAAAGGTAGTTAGATAAACTGAGGATTAAAGCTATGGAAAATATTGCTGTACAAGAAATTACTCAAAAATACTTGTTAGGAGAAAGAGATTTTAGAAACTCTAATCTTAGTAAAGCAAATCTTTCTAAAAAAAATTTCTCAGAAATTAATTTTAAACACACCGACTTCAGTTATGCAAACTTGCAAGGAGTCAACTTTAGTAAAGCTAATCTGAGTAGATGTAACTTTAAAGGAGCAAACCTTAAAGGGGCAAACCTCAAAGGAGCAAACTTTGATGATAGCGACTTTAGTTATAGTAATTTAATAGAAGCAAATTTAGCGGATAGTCGCGGTAAAAATACTAACTTCGAAAAAGCTCATCTCAACAATATAAACTTTGCAAACTGTTACCTTGTTTGTGCTAATTTAACTCAAGTATCCCTGAACAATGGTAATTTAACTAAGGTTAATTTAAGTCAAGCTAAGTTGACTGGTTCTTTTTTAACAAAGGCAAATTTGACTAATGCCTATTTAGGAAAAGCTGATATTACCAGAACTTTTTTAACAGGTGCAATCATTAACAAAACTTATCTACGCTACGCAGTTTATGATACACAGACTCAGTTTGACGTTCACATAAATCCTCAAGATTTGGGTATGACATTACAAGCAAATAAATTGGAAAATAGCTTAACTATTGATGATTTATTAGAAGGAATCAACTATATTAGTCAATGTAGTTATAAATATCTAGGTTCAACTTTAGCAAGAAAGTATTTAGTAAGCTGTAAACCTGATAATAGTTGGTTGAATAATTTTAAAATAAATGAGCAAGGGCTGTTATTTTTTGAGGGATTAAATACGTCTGAATCTATCAACGATTTTCAGTTTCAATGGTATCAACAATGGGTAGAATCTTATATTTCTAGTTGTTCTATGATTGTTAGTAACTTTAGTGAGCTAATTGATTTTTCTAAATTGCCTGTAGAATTAACAAAGTTAAAGTCAGTAGCTTAATTCTTATACAAAAATATGTTAGACTGCTCCTTAAATTCATGAATGATAGTAAGATTTACTCTTTAAAACAAAATAATATTGCTAATTACAAATCAAAATGTATAAAAAATAGAGAAACAATTAGTGTTTTAGAAAAATTCGTCACAAGTAATTTGGATTATCATCAAGTTAAGACACAAATATTAAGAAAGTGTAATTTAATTAGTGATATATACACTGCCTTATCAGATAAAAAGATTGATGTATGCTATCAACCACAAAAAGATTTACACTCAGGAGAGGTAGTTGGAGTTGAGGCTTTAATGAGGTGGAAACATAGGGATTTAGGTGATATTTCTCCCTATGAGTTTATACCTATCCTAGAGGAAATTAATTTAATTCACACTGCTTTTGAGTGGATATTATACAAGTCCTGTAGAACTGTAAAAAAATACTCTAAATTACTATCTATGCCGTTAAGATTAGCGGTTAATTTATCTTCTTGTCAGTTAGATAATCCTGATTTATGTTTGAGGATAAAATATATTCTTTTTGCGCTTGATTTTCCTCCTCATTTATTAACTTTAGAATTATCAGAAAGTTCTTTGATTAGTAATTATCATGGGGCAAAAAAAACAATTAGAGATTTAAAAAAGTTGGGGGTTAAAGTTGCTTTAGACAATTTTGGGACGGGCTATTCTTCTTTAACTTATCTACAAGAGTTTCCTTTTGATTATGTCAAAATAGACAAGTCTTTTATTGGTAATTTGAGGGATTGTAAGAAAAAACAAGCTCTAGTTCAAGGGATAATTTCTATAGGTAAAGGTTTAAATTTAATTGTTATTGCTGAGGGTATTGAAAATCGGGAAGATCTTGACTTTTTATGTAAGTGTGATTGCAATTATGGTCAAGGATATATTTTTAGTAAGCCTCTATCGATTAAAGATTTTCATAGTTTTATTTTGAGCAAAAATTGTTCTACGATGAATATTAATTAAATTAATTAATTAATTAAATGGCAAAGGTAAAACTAGAAAAAGTTAACCGCAAAATAAATCAAGCTATTATTGTTTCTGACATCACCTTTGAAATCCCTGATGGCGAATTATGGGTATTAGTGGGGCCTTCTGGATGTGGTAAATCTACCATATTAAGATGTATTTCTGGTTTAGAACCTATTAGTGAAGGAAATCTTTACTTTAATGATACTTTGGTCAATGAAATTCCTGCTAGGGAAAGAGATGTGGCAATGGTATTCCAAAATTACGCTCTTTATCCTCATTTAACGGTGGCACAAAATTTAGGTTTTGGCCTAAAAATGCGTAAAGAAGTTCCATCAGTTATAGAAGAAAAAATAGGGTTTGTTTCTCAAATCCTTGGCATAAATCATCTTCTTAGCCGTAAGCCTAAACAATTATCTGGGGGGCAACAGCAAAGGGTTGCCCTTGGCAGGGCTATTATCAGAGAGCCTCAAGTTTTTCTCCTTGATGAACCATTATCTAATCTCGATGCTCAATTACGAGAACAAACTAGAACTGAGTTAAAACAACTTCATAATCAAGTGGGTATAACAACTATTTATGTTACCCATGATCAAGTGGAAGCTATGACTTTGGGCGATCGCATTGTTGTTTTGGATAAAGGGAGAATACAACAAATTGGCACACCATCGGAAGTTTATACCAACCCAGCGAATAAAATGGTAGCCACCTTCTTGGGTAGTCCTGCCATGAATATTATACCTGTATCCTATGACAGTGGAAGATTTTGGTTAGGAGAAACCCAGTTTATTTCCTCACAAAGTTTTAAGCAACCATCTTTAAATAATGGACAAGGATGGGATTTAGGTATTCGTCCAGAGTTTGTTCACCTTACGGAAGAAGATGGCGAAAATGTAATCAAAGTAATGGTGGAACTGATCGAGCCTTTGGGAAAAGAAATATTAATCAGAGGTTTAATCTTAGAAACAACTACTACTATTACTTTTCAAATACCCATTACTTCTTCAATAAAGTTTAAAGAAATCATTAATGTACGATTGGATTATGAAAATATATTTCTTTTTGACCCAGTTACTGGGCTATCAAGAAGTCACTTGCTCTAATTACCTCTTTAATCTTAAATTTAAGATAGATAATATTGATGTCCCCCCAGAAATTAATCACTTTTTGTAACAAAAACTATTTTTCTTGCCAAAAATTATTTAGGATGGAAATGTAGCAAAAGATACAGACAAAGTATTTTTTCTATCCTAAAAAAATAAATCTTAATGGGGTGGTTGATTATGCCTTTTGAATATATTGATACAATTTGGATAATTTCGATTATTACAATCTCTAGTATTATCCTTTTACCAATTTTTAGTTGGGTTCTTGCTCATCGTCACCAAGTGTAATTAGTTTATTTTAATTCTCTGGTTCTTTTAATTTTTCTAATAGGTAAATTCGCTTGTAAAGATGTAGTGCGATCGCTACTCTGAATAGAAAAATCCATTTCTGCTACATCAATATCCAGATAGCGACTAACTACTTCAAGTATTTCTTGACGCATTTTTTCAATTAATTCTGGATTAACTCCAGCCCGATCATTTGCCAAGACCAATTGAAGACGATTTTTAGCGCTGTGGCGGCTTTTTTTAGCACTGCCCCAAGAACTAATGGTGGTAAGAATATCTTTAATCATGTTTATTTTTTTGAGTGAGTAATTTGCTTCAAAGATGAATTGTTTTTCCCCGTGAATATAAATAGTTCTGTTTTATTTTTGAGATACTCCAAAAAAACGTTTAATTCTACCGAATAAAGTATCTTGGGGTGCCATTAAATCGAGAAAAGGAACATCCATCCCTTCTAATCTTCGGGCGATATTTTTAATTGCTATACCCGGCAAAGACGGTTCTTTACTTAATACTAATGGTTCACCCCGATTAGAAGATGTAATAATTCTTTTATCATCAGGAACAATCCCAATCAAAGGAACAACCAATAAATCGAGAATATCTTCTACACTAATCATCTCATCCATTTGTACCATCTCAGGACGTAAACGGTTGACAATTAAGCGGATACTTTGCATATTTTCGCTTTCTAGTAAACCTACTACCCTATCAGCATCTCTTACTGCGGCAACTTCAGGAGTCGTCACAATTAAAGCTTCCGTGGCTGCTACGATCGCATTTCTAAAGCCCATTTCAATCCCCGCCGGACAATCGACAATGATATAGTCAAAATTAGGTTTAAGTTCCTCAATAACCTCTTTCATTTGTTCGGGGGTGATAGCTTCTTTGGTGCGATTTTGAGCCGCAGGGAGTAAATGTAAACCTTCTGTACGTTTATCCCTAACAATAGCTTTCTCTAGGGTACATTCTCCAGCTAAAGCATCAATAATGGTATAAACAACCCTCTGCTCTAATCCTAACAATAAATCTAAATTTCTTAAGCCAAAATCCGCATCAATCAAACAAACTTTTTTTCCTAGTTGGGCAATAGCCGTACCAAGATTAGAAGTAATCGTAGTTTTTCCTACTCCACCCTTACCAGAGGTAATAACAATAACTCTACATTTCATAAAAATAAAATTGTTTATAGTGAATAACGAATAATCAATAGTTTATAGCTATTAGTGAAAAATAAACAAATAAGATTAGACTCAAACTATCTATTGGGGAATGGGCAATGGTAATAATATTTCATACCATGATTAAGCAACGCCGAAAATTAATATATCAGAGTAATATTTTTATTTAACACAGTGCCGCAAATAAGGCTTTACCGTGAACAAAACCCAATCGAGCATCACTAGCCCTTTCCGGGTGAGGCATCATCCCCAAAACATTGCCTTTTTTATTCGTTATACCGGCAATATTACGACAAGAACCATTAGGATTAGTCTGGGGGGTAGTTTCTCCTTTTCGATTAGAATACCTAAATAAAACTTGATTATTGTCTTCTAATTCTTTCAGGGTATCTTCCTCGGCGTAATAATTTCCTTCCCCATGGGCAATGGGTAACTGTAACACTTCGGCAGATTGATAGCCTTTTGTCCAAAGAGAGTTGTTATGTTCTACTTTTACTGGAATTTGATCACAAATAAAGTGTAAATCACGGTTGCGGATTAAAGCTCCGGGAAGTAATCTTGCCTCCGTTAAAACTTGAAAGCCATTACAAATTCCTAAAACTAATTTTCCTGCTTCAGCGTGTTTGATAATGCTATTCATAATTGGGGAAAAACGTGCGATCGCACCACACCGTAAATAATCTCCATAACTAAAACCGCCCGGAATAACAACGGTATCAATATCATCAATATCCGTATCCTGATGCCAGATAAAACGGGTGGGTTGGTTTAAAATTCCTTCTGTAACCATTGCCACATCACGATCGCAATTTGAACCAGGAAACACAACTATACCAAACTTCATACCTTATGCCTCCCCTGGGGTTAACTCAAAACTATAGTTTTCAATGACAGGATTACTCAAAAGCTTGTCACACATTTCATGTAAATCCTGTTGTGCCTTTTCCTCACTTTCCGCCGTCAAATTTAACTCGATATATTTACCAATTCTGACTCCCTCAACCCCCTCATAACCTAACTGGTGTAACCCAGATTCTACAGCCGTTCCAGCCGTATCAAGGACAGAAGCTCGTAAGGTTACATAAACTCGCACAGAAAACTTTTTCATAATAATAAAAAATAACTTAATCTCAATATCTCAGACCAATCGATCAAACTTCCTTAAATCCGATCATCCGGGAGGATGGACAAAATTGATCCGCAATGATTAATTTTTGATCCATACCATGGTGTTTTATATTCTAATTCTCTTCTAAACTCACATTTGAAGATCATATATTATTTGTCTGCATGACGAGGAATTGTAACATTTTTGGAACCAATTACCAATAAAATTTTATCAAAATTAGCCTATTCCATGGCCATTGTTACTATTGATTACTTTTAACCAACTGGTCACTAATTTTCCGTAAAACACCATTAATGAAACGGAAACCATCATCATCGGAGTAGTGTTTAGCTATCTCCACGGCTTCATTGATGGCAATTTTTGACTCTATTTGTAAGAAAGCCATTTCTGCCACAGCAATGCGTAAAATATTTCCGTCAATTTGCGATATGCGGTTTAGTTTCCAGTCAATCATTACACTATCTAACATGGTATCAATTTCTGTTTGACGGCGATTGATGGTATTAATTAACTCTATGGCATATTCTCTGACTTCGTTTTGGCGAGAAAGTTGTACAAATTCCGGTATTTCAAGGATGCTACCTACCCGATTAATTGCTTTTTGAGTAAGGGCGATCGCATCTTTTAACATTTCTTTGGCGCTACCGACGTTAGTAGTACGAGTTTCGCTTTTAAAAACTTGATCGTTACCACGATTTAACTCATTAGAAGCACTTTCTAAAGCACTTTCAACTTCAATGGTTAAACTACGAATAGCCGCCAATAATAAATCATTAATATCTGTTTGCTCTATTTTTTCGGCATTACCACGAATTTGACTTAAACTAAGTAGGGCAAGTATTCTGGCTGTTCTTCTGGGTTGTTGTCGAATGGGCATATTAATCTTTTGATAGTAACCGAAAGCTATAAGATTATACCCTAGAAAAGAGGCTCAATGAGAATTGAGAAACAATTATTTAGTATAAACCCTCAAAATTTTGTAAATTATTTATCATCCATTACCGAGACACCTAACACCTAAAACCTAATTGTTATAGATTCAAAGAGGGTTGACTAGATATATTTACTGGTTGACGAAAACTATCCGTTTCTCCTAAATCATCAAAAATAGTTAATTCAGTAGGTTTGAACCGTCTAACCTGAACTTTTATTCCCTTTGCTCCTTCTTCGGATAAATCGTCTAAATAACCTTGTTGCTCTCTTCTAGCTTCCTTTTCACTTAAAAACGGACCAAAATAATAGGTACAGGGGGGATTTTCTGTGGTAATTTTAACCCAGTTAGCCAGACCGAAAAAGTTGAGAACTTGAATCAATATTTCTTTCATGATGAGACCTCGATGACCTTGAATTTTTATAAAGTTTAATTCTATCTAATGTAAAGAATTTTTTACCCACAATTAAATATTTTCCCTTCTAATTAAACTTTAGTCTTTCGTTCAGGAATTGACAAGGGGGATAATTACCCAGTTACTCTGGGGATCGACTCAGTCTTTGACGGCTGACTTCGTAGAGACAAATAGCTGTTGCTACAGAAGCATTTAAACTGGGTGTTTTCCCTGTCATAGGAATGGAAACTAAAAAGTCACAGGATTTTGCTACGGATTGACTAAGTCCTTTGTCTTCTGAGCCTATAACTAAACCTATAGCTCCTTGTAACTTGGTGTTGTGTAAATAGCTACCATTTTCTTGGGCTACGGTGCCATAAATCCAAAATCCTGATTCTTGCAGTCGGCTAATGGCTTGGCTGAGGTTGATTACTCGTGCGATCGCAAAATGTTCTAATGCCCCAGCGGCAACCTTCATCACCGTAGAATTGACCCCAGCCGCTCGTCTTTGGGGAATGATTAACCCTTGCATTCCCAGAGCTTCCCCTGTACGAATAATGGCACCAAGGTTATGGGGATCAGTGATCCCATCCGCTATAATGATTAGGGGGTTGTCACTTTGGTTTTTAGCTTGACTAATTAAGTCATCTAACTCTACGTAATCATAAGGTGCAACGGTGGCGGCGATACCTTGATGATTGGCATTATTGGTAATTTGACTCAAACGTTTTAAGTCCACCATGTCAATGACTGCACCATCCCCCTTAGCATCTTTTAAAAGTTGTTCAAAGCGATTGTCGTGGGCAATTTTTCCAGTAACGTAAATTCGGTTTAAAGTGCGATCGCCCTTTAAGGCTTCTAAAACAGAGTAACAACCATAAATCAAATCTTGATGGTCATCCCCATCAAAAGACATATTTTCTTTTTCTTCATCACGGTTAGATAATTCTTTCTTGTTAAACTTTTCTTTGTTGCCGACAGACTTATTCTTTAGACGAGGTTTCATGGGGCGGTTAATATTTAATATTATACTAAGTTACTCTATAAATAGTGATAAAATAAATTCTGTTAAGTATTTTACACTATAGACAACGTAAATGGTAATTTGAAGATTGATCAATTAAAAACAAATTTATCTAAATATCTCA